>JBJMGL010000303.1:0-2824 GCA_045807985.1 Bryobacteraceae bacterium | reverse complement strand
TATAAAGTTCCTGTGCCTTTTTATAAACCACGGAACTGACCCGCTGGCTTCCCACTTGCAGGATTTTATTGCTGCGCTTCTGCGCCTCGACCACGGGATAGCCATCTTCGACATGCTGCACCATGGGCTTTTCGCAATAGACATGCTTGCCCGCGTTCAGCGCATCAACCGTAATTTTTTGATGCCAGTGATCGGGAGCACCAATCAGAACGGCGTCAATATCCTTCCGTTCGAGAACTTCCTCATAGCGTTTGGTCGTAAAGATATCGCGGCCGTAAATCTCCTTCATGTGCTGGAGCCGGCCATCGTAGCAATCACAGGCTGCCACCAGCTTCGTTAGGCCAGTAGCAACGGAACTTTTGGCGTCATTTTGCCCCATGCCGCCGCAACCGATCAAGGCAATCTGGATCTGGTCGTTGGGCGAGGAGGATTGCGGAAATGCTGCTGAGGGCAGCAGCATCCCAGTCAGACCGGCAGCACCGGCGGTCAGGAAATCACGACGGGTTCTCACTCCTACTTTGTATCAGAAGAAGTGGACGTCTTTTTGTCAGAAGAGGCGGAAGAACTCGTGCCGGAATCGGAACCGCCCGTAGTTGACGCAGGCGCGTCCGTTTTTTTTGGTCCACCATTGTTAGCCGTGGCGTTCGATCCACGAGCGTAATCCGTGATGTACCAGCCGCTACCTTTAAACTGAAGCGCAGGCGCGGAAAGCAGACGCTCTACTTTGCCGCCGCACTTCTCATGCACCGTCAGCCGCTCGTCCGAAAACTTCTGCATTACCTCAAAAAGTTCGCCGCAGTTTTCACATCGATATTCATAAAGAGGCATATGCACCCTCGAAAAGATCTAGTGCTCGGGCTGTTTCGGGCTCTTTTCAATGATGGGATGTTGCTGACCGCCTAAAACCGGCCCATTCGCATCATTCATCAGCCGTGCCACAGTTGTTTTCCCCGTCACCAGATCAATAGATTGCTTCAATAAATTGTCTTCAGAGTTTTTAGGCGCTGAACCGGGAATCGGGTTGCCGTCCTGGTCCAGTTCCGGAGCGGCGTCATTCTCGGCAAGCTGAACCGTGGGAACAATACCCGTATCCTGAATGGCTTTACCCGATGGCGAATAGTATTTGGCCACGGACAGGATGACAGCGCTGCCATCATCCATTTGAATCGTCTTGCGCAGACCAGCATTGCCGTAACTGCGTTCGCCCACGACCTGCGCCCGTTTATTATCCAGTAGCGCGCCCGCTGCGATTTCCGCGCCGCCCGCCGTAGCGCGATTCGTAATTACAACCAGGGGACCGCTCCAGATTTGATTGCCCGATTTAGCAGTGAAATCCTGTTTTGCCGTTTTCTGACCCTGAAGGTAAGTGATTTCACCGCTGTCCAGGAAGAGATTCGCCAGGGTCACGCCCGTTTCCTGCTCGCCTGTGGAGCAGTGGCGAAGGTCCAGTACAACGTATTTTGCTCCCTGCTTTTTAAGGTCCTGCAGCCTGGATTTCACTTCACTTAAACGATTCCCCGCCAAGCTGGTCACGTGGATGTAACCCACCTCGTTCGGCATCAGCTTGGCACTGACGGCAGGATAAGGAACTGCTGCGCGACTCAGAGACAGCTTCTGCGGATCGGGATTTCGCAGCCGCAGAACCGTAATCTCAACTTTCGAATTGGGTTCGCCGCGAAGCAGTTGGTCGGCATAGGCCAGCGGCATATCGCGTGTGGCGACATTATTGATGCTTTCAATCAGGTCGCCTGTAGAGATGTTCGCCTTTTCTGCCGGTGAGCCCGGTAACGCATCCACGACAGCCACATAACCGTAGCGCTTCGCGAGAACCACTCCTATGCCAGCTTTCGCAGTGTCTTCACCCTTTTCGTACTGACGGTATTGATCCGCGTTCAGATAGCTGGCGAATGGATCAACCGATTCAAGAAGCCCGTTAATAGCGCCAAGCGTGACGCTCTTCATGTCCGGTTCTTCCACGTACTCCAGCTTGATGCGTTCAAGAACCTCGGTGTAGACCTTCAAATGACCATAAACATCATCTACGGCTACAGCCCCGCCAGTTTTGGCGCCGAGAAGCAACAGGACAACAACGCAGGTTGAGCTACCCACGATAGTCCACTTAAAGCGATTGTTCATTAGAAATCCGGAGCGAAGGGAGTTCCCCTAAATTATAGCTAATTTAGGGGGGCGCCCCGCCGTTAAACCCTTTTAAATAGTAAAGACGTTGAGCGCGGGCAACTCGTTAGCCCCGTTTCGCTTCTTAAGCGAGGACCAGTCTGGCCGGTTCATTATCCAGACCGGTGCTTGTGACGCCCGAATCGATGTCGAACCGTGCTGTAAAGTGGAAAGTGCTTCCGCTGCCGAGCTTACTTTCCACCCATAAGCTTCCACCCATCATCGTCGCAAGCTGATAGGAGATCGTCAGACCAAGGCCAGTGCCCCCGTAGCGTCTTGTTGATGACGTATCTGCCTGAGAAAAGGCCTCAAAAATCGTTTTCTGTTTATCGTCGGAAATGCCGATACCGGTATCCCTCACGGCGAAGTGAACATGCGCGGCAGTCTCTGATTTCTTGTCCAAAAAGACGTTGAGAGCGATGCATCCCTGGCTGGTAAATTTAATGGCGTTATCGAGAAGGTTGAGCAGAACTTGCCGGAGCCGCAACGGATCGCCGGTCACATGATGGGGGACATTATCGGATATCTGGTAAGTCAAGGCAAGGTTTTTCTGAGAAGCTCGTACCCTCAGAGAGCGATGCAACTCATCAACTGATGCCCTCAGATGAAACGGGGTGTGGTCAAGGACGAATTTTCGCGCCTCAATCTT
>JBJMGL010000302.1:0-1740 GCA_045807985.1 Bryobacteraceae bacterium | reverse complement strand
TGAACGCCTAAACTTCAACCCTTCAACTCGCCAGCTTTCTCTATTGGGGCGAATAGAGCGCCCCGATCCGCTTGTCGGCAATCTTGTTGATCCGGTTTAGGTAGCGATAAGGCGTCTCATGCCCACGAATCATGATCGAACCTGCCTTGACTATAACTGCCAGTGCGATTCCGTGGAGCCCGCCCAATGCGTGGACAGCAAAGTGGGCGCCCCACGAGTCCTTGATTAGATCGACGGCCTTTTCGATTCCCTTGTCGAAGCTTGCCTCCCTAGCCGCTTCTCCTAACTGAGGCAGTTTTTGGATGCATTCTGCCACTCCTGAAGTGCCTCATCAGCCTTGGCTTTGAGTTTCTTTTCCCGTGCCTTCTCATCTAGGTCGGGGGAGATATTATCGGAGAACATCAAGCCGTAAGAAGCTGCATGAATGCGCGAAGTAAAGTTCGTGTGGATTTAGAGCTTTTTCGGCCGCGCCAGCATCGCTTCGATCTCCGCCATTCGGCGAGGTCGCTGATCCATCCAGTCGGGACATCATTTGTTTGCACGTTCCCAGTCAGTCCTGGGACATTTAAACGAGCGGCAAGCAACTCGCCTCGCGCTTGGGCCCGGTTTCAAGTGCGCCCTCATCAGGTCGTTCCGCTCCGTCAATTTGTCCACGTTGTGCGGTGAACCTTCTGGGGACATTACCAGACGCATCGGCAGAAATCGCCGAAGGCAGTAGGGCGACAGGTACTAGAGGCGGGGTGCTTTGACGCAGGTGCTCGTGAAGGGAATTGCAGCTAGGGCACCCGGCACTTTACGCCCTTAACCCGCTCGACTGCGATCTCCTGGTCATTGATGAAAGCTCCATGATAGATGTTCCGTTGATGAGCGATCTCCTTCGGGCTCTCCCAGAGCACGCCAATCTCATTCTCGTCGGTGATGTGGACCAGTTGCCCTCCGTAGGTCCCGGAACCGTCCTGCGAGACATCATAGAAAGTGGTTTGGCGCCGATCGTTCGGTTATTCTCCTTCGATCGTGGCCCGGCCTTCGAGTTCGAGGCCGAGCTCGCGAAAGAAATCAATCGTCGCCCCGAGGTCATCGACGACGATTCCTATGTTGTCCATCCGTTTGAGCGCCATGTGTCCAATCTACAAGGCGAACTCTGTAGCGCAAGCTTGCTCGATGGGCGTGTACGGGCGGTCAAAACAATGTTCTCGCCATCGAAACCGCTCTCGCGCAATCCGAATATTTTCTGCTTCTTGCCTCAACCGGCTCCGCGCGCTCCGAATGGGTCACGCGCGAAATCGATTGGTGGCTCACCCATCGCGGCCCCGCCACGCTCCTCATCTTGGTCACCGATGGCCGCCGCGCACCGCTGTAAAAAGCGACGATCCAGCAGCCTTTTTGTTTCGGCTCGCGTTGGATGAGGCAAACATTACATCGAGCGTGTACGCGGTGATGCTTCCCTACTGCTCCACAAATTCCCGCAGCTCAGGATAGTTCTCAACTAGCGAGGGTGGCGCTTTGACCGGCTCACCCTTGAGCAGCGAAGCCATCTCCAGAGCACTCATGGTCGCCGCGCAGACAGGCGGAACGACTGCTGTTTGGCATTGAGTTCAAACGACAATCTCGAGGTTGCCCTGGCGACGTAGAACGCTAAGGGCAACGGTTTCCACGTGGCGTTCAAATGTGAGATCTACGCTCGCCGTGCCTATTTGAATATTCCGAATGCGAACGGATGGCAACGCTTCAGGCAACTCC
>JBJMGL010000301.1:0-4902 GCA_045807985.1 Bryobacteraceae bacterium | reverse complement strand
CGCCACCAAGTACATTCGCTCCCCCATTTACGCCGGTTTTGTGCAGGATGATTGGAAAGTAAGGCCAAACCTGACGCTGAATCTCGGCCTGCGTTGGGAATACTTTCACCCGGTCTATGAAAAATACGGCAATATCAGCAATGTAATACTAGGTCCCGATGCCAATCCATTACTCGGCTTAAGGCTCAAGGTCGGCGGGGACCTGTACAACGGCAACTATAACAACTGGGGCCCCCAGTTCGGTTTTGCCTGGAGGCCCCATCCATCCTCGCAGCGCTTTGTCATGCGCGGCGGTTTTGGCATTGGCTATAACCGTATGCAACAGGCGATTACGCTGAATGGCCGCAATAATCCGCCGCTTGCGACCAGCTTTACTTTAACGGGCACGGATATTTTTTACGGCCTGAACGCCATTCCCAGTAATGTGAGTCAGTTCTCCGGCTACCCTGCGAATCCCAATGCCCGTCAGCAATTTGATCCCGCTACCGGTTTGCCGCTCAGCGGAGCGCCGCTCACCTTAACCGGCTTTCCGCTAGATCTTCCAACACCCTACACCTACCGTTACTCTTTGGACACACAGTACGATCTGGGCAGCAATTGGGTGGCGAGCCTCGGTTATCAGGGCAGTTCCAGCCGCCATTATACGCGGCAGAATAACCTGAATTTCCTTTATGGTTTTACAAATCCGAGAGTGCAAAGGATGTACTACTTCACCAACGACACGAACGGCAACTACAATGCGCTTCTTGGAGAATTGGAGCATCGTTTCTCCAACTCGTTCCAGATGGATGCCCAGTACCGTTGGAGCAGGACCATTGACGAGGGTTCAAACGATTACTTTATAGGAGAATACCCATATGGCCGACAGTATTTTAGAGGTTTGGCCGATTTCGACGTTCGCCATCTTTTTAAACTTTACGGAGTCTGGAGCCCGCGCTTCGGTAAAGGCAATGGGTGGGTCAACAAAGTTCTGGGCGGCTGGGAAGTAACAGGTATTCTCAACTGGCATACCGGGTTCCCCTGGACGCCGATATACAACAACACCAGCTGCAACGTCGTTTATGAGAACAGCGGATACTGCGATCTCCGGCCGGCCAACTATTTGGGCGGCGCTGGTACAGATTACAGTAATGATGCATTTGTTAAGCCAAACAGCAATTTCCCAAGCGGAGCACTGGCCCATTTTACCGTTCCACCAGTAGTCACTAACGGTATTCCGCCCGCCCCTACTGTGGGACGCAACGTTCTGGAGGGACCACAATACTTCAACGTCGATTCAACCCTGCAGAAGTCGTTCGGTCTGCCGAGAATACCTGGTCTTGGTGAAAATGCACAGTTTCAGTTTCGCGCCAACTTCTTCAATCTATTCAACAAAATTAACTTGACTCCGCTCTCTACAGGGAGCAACACAGGCCGAATTATCAGTACTAATGGCGTGACCAGTAACCCGCTGTTCGGTTTGGCGCAATCGGCTCTCGGGGGCCGCACTATTGAATTACAGGCGCGATTCAGTTTTTAATATAAGAACACTTTCTCTTTTAACGCACTTACACTAGGAAAGCAGGTTTGGTAATTGGAACTCCAATTGCTAGTCTTGCATCCTAGGGGTGAGGCGGCGCCGTGTCGCTTCCACTTCACACAGAGATCTTTACGCCGTGGAACATCAGGCCATTCGTTTCTCGCGCCGCGAATTCTTGCTCTCGACCGCTGGCGCAACCCTGCTCACCGGAGCTGCGGCTACGGCTGCGCCCCTTGAGTCCGGGTCTCCGCTCAAGCTGGACGAGCGCCAATTCCTGGAAGACTATGAAAAACGTTGCGTACGTTACTTCTGGGAGCAGGCGAACGAGCATACCGGCATCGTCATGGACCGGGCCAGAAACGATGGTGCCCGTTCGGGAGATAACGTCGGCAGTTCCGCCGCAACCGGTTTTGGTCTAAGCGCGCTTTGTATTGCGGCCAATCGTGGCTGGCTGCCCAGAGACCAGGTGCGCACCCGCGTACTTACAACCTTGCGTTACTTTTGGGCGCATGCCTTTCACGATCACGGATGGTACTACCATTTTCTGGATGCCTCCACCGGCCAGCGCCGCCTCAATTCAGAAATCTCGAGCATCGATACGGCCCTCTTTCTTTGTGGCGTGTTGACCGCTGCCGGCTATTTCTCCAATGACCGCGAGATCCAGACTCTCGCCCACCAGATCTTTGACCGTGTGGATTTCACCTGGATGCTGGCCGGAGATCGCCTGCTTCTCTCACATGGAGTAAGGTCCGGATCAAGCTTTATTCATACCAGATGGGATGCGTATAGTGAGGCATCCGTGCTGTATCTGCTGGGAATTGGCTCCCGGAAGCATCCCATTCCCTCTGACAGCTGGTATGCCTGGCTCAGACCGAAAGTGCGCTATCAGAACTGGGATTTCGTGAGTAACGGCCCTCTGTTTACACACCAGTTCTCCCATGCCTGGGTGGATTTTCGTCATCAGCAGGACGGTGATCCTTCTTACCTGAATTACTTTCAGAACTCGATTACCGCCACTTATGCCCACCGCGATTTTTGCATCAGCCTACAGAAGGAATACGCGGGTTACGGCCCGAACATGTGGGGCATTACCGCTTCGGACAGTCCCGCTGGTTATATGGTCTGGGGCGGTTATCCCAATGCCGGTCCTATCGATGGCACGATTGTGCCCTGCGCCGCCGCCGGGTCTCTCATGTTCGCCCGCGAGATCTGCCTTCCCGTCCTGCGCGAAATGTATAGCGTCTACGGCACAAAGGTGTACGGGCGCTATGGCTTTACGGATGCCTTCAACCCAAATTGGAAAGACCAGAAACTCTGGGTCAATCCGGATGTGGTAGGCATTGACGTCGGCATCTCCGTCCTGAGCATTGAGAACCTTCTCACTGGCAATATCTGGCGCTGGTTCATGAAAAATCAATATGTCCAGACCGCCATTGAGCGCGTCGGCTTCCAACTCTCAACCCCCGGCATTACTCTCAAGCAGATTAAAACCGCTCCCCGCAAAGCGTAGTTCCGTTACGGCTCACCCTGTCGTAAGTGTTGACAACACGTATGCACACGTGTTCCAATCGATCTAAATTTCAAAAAGGTGCTTCGGGTGCAAAAACTTGCCTACGCGTGTCTGTTGATTTGCTGTTTCTGCCGTTTTTCATTTGCTCAACTTGCTAATACCACTTCGCTGATCGGCGCGATCACGGACAGCGCGGGAGCCGCCATGGCGGGCGTATCCGTTACCGCTATCAATGCTGGTACCAATGACACATACCGGGTCGTTACTAACGGGGAAGGGAACTACACCATCGAGTTTCTGAAAATCGGCACGTACAGCGTGACCGCGACTCAGCCCGGTTTCCAAACCGTCACTAAAACCGGAGTTGTGGTGGACTACAACCAAACCGCCCGCACCGATTTTACTCTTGCGGTCGGCCAAGTCTCCGAACGAGTTGTCGTTACGGCCACTACGCCTCCCATCTCCACCGATGAAGCCAGTGTCCGCGAAGTTATTAGCGAAAAGGCTGTCGTGGATTTGCCGCTTAATGGGCGCGATCCGCTGCAACTGGCCGCCACCGCGCCGGGCGTTCTCCCCGGCCAGAAAGCGGCCAACGGAGTGCCGCCGGGGGAAGATTTCATCGGAGCCGGGACTCGTGAGATCCAAAATAGCATCTCCCTTGACGGCATCTCCATTGTCAATAATCTGATCACTACTACTCCCTTTCACCCGTCGCCCGACGCCATTCAGGAGTTCGAAGTCCAAACCGGCACCTACTCCGCGCAGTTTGGTGCCTATATGGGCGCGCATCTGAACTTAATTACAAAAAGCGGCACCAACGACCTTCACGGAGCGGTGTGGGAATTTCTCCGCAATGACAAACTGGACGCCAAAAACTTCTTTCAAAGCCCCACTTCCCGTAAAGCCCCGCTGCGCCAGAACCAGTTCGGATTTGTCGTGGGTGGTCCCGTTTTCATCCCGAAACTGTATAACGGACGAAACCGGACATTTTTTATGGCCGATTACGAAGGCTTGCGTCTGGTGCGGCAATCTACGTCGCTCGACACCGTGATTACGCCGTTGATGCGGCAGGGCAACTTCTCGGAGCTTGGGACGCAGTTAAAACCGGCGGCCTCTTATCCCGGCAACATCATCCCAACCTCATCATTGTCTCCGCAAGCACTGAAGCTGTTGCAGTACATGCCTCTGCCCAACCGCCCCGGAATCAGAAATAACTTTGAAGCCAATTACCCTAATAACGACCGCTTCAATCAGACGATTGACCGTCTCGATCAAAATATCGGTGACAAGAGCAGATTCTACTTCCGCTACGCTCTGAATAATGAAGAGTATCTAGTGGGCGCGACTGGCCCGTTCAACGGAACTTATCTGCCGGTCACGACCCGCAACTGGGTCTTCGGCTATACCCAGACCATCACGCCCAACCTAGTGAACGATTTCCGCGTGGGCTGGCAGCACCTCGAAACGAACGCATTGAACTACTGGTACGTAAACAATCTGAAAACAGCTGGATCGGATTTGGGAATTCCAGGTTTTACGGGCGATGTAACCTACAACAATCCCGGCATCCCAGCCATCACCAACACTGGTCTCATGGGGCTGGGAAACGGCGCGACGAATTGGTTTCAATTTGACACCACCTGGCAAGGCACTGACTCACTGACTTATACGCATGGTGCGCACACGTTGATTGCGGGGGTGGAACTGCGAAAGCTGATTACCTCGCGATCAGCCGTCAACAATGCGGATGGGCAACTCAGCTTTACGGGTTTGTACACCGGTGCGACGCAAGCCGATTTTATGCTTGGCTTGGTGCAGAGCGTGACCACGCCTGGTCCTCAGATTAGAAACCAGGTAGCCCAGTGGCGCGATG
>JBJMGL010000300.1:0-3982 GCA_045807985.1 Bryobacteraceae bacterium | reverse complement strand
GGGACGCATGCAGCGGCGCAAATTCTTCCGGCGGCGCGACCAGCCCAAGCCGCTCTAGCTCGGCGGGATCTGTCATCCGGCCATGTTGCGCCGAATGGATCTGAACGCGCGGAAAGTCGGGCGCGTACTTGTCCTTGAAATTCAGGCTCCCGGCCACGCGCGTAGCGCCGCTGGCGGTCGCATCGGCTCCGGTGCCGCGCCTCACGCGCCGGGCAAATTCCTTGTCCTCGATGCCCGGTAGCGCCAGCCATGCCTGAAAATTTCCCGGTGAGGTTTCGAGGGCGAGAAACACGGCCGGGGCAACGGTTGGCAGGCGGTCGGCGGCGAGGTCGTCCAGTTGCAGGAAGGCGATGCCGGGGCCGTGTGGGCGCACGATCAGATTGCGCTCTCTGGTGATCGCTGCATCGAGCAGAGCGGGTATTGTTGTAGCAATATCTGAAAACCGCATGCCGCGCCGGAATTCGTCTTTATCGCCGCTACGGGTCGTCCATGTCACATCAAACTGCGTAGCTTCAACACTAGCAAATGCGTCAAGCATTCGCCGCGCCTCGTTGTGTGTTGTGTTGGCGCTGTCCTCTGCCACCCGCCCCGCCCGTGTTTCTCTCTTGATTGAGTTGCGCGCGTCGGCGCGCTCTACAATGATAATCCTATTCTTTCCGCTGGCAATAGTTACCCGTTATTGGGTGCTGTTGTTTCAGCAAGTCCCAAGATTAGTTGCGCGCGTTAAGCGCGCTCTGCATTTTTGCGCTATTTGCAGTTGTAGTTATTTCTATATTTGACTCCGGTTAGTGGTTCTAGGCCAATCTGGCCCATCGGATCATTGTGGTTTTGGGACTTCTCGCTCCTCTCGTTCCACCACAAGCCTGCGAAAGCTTGCAAGAACTTGTGCAAGCTCTTCTTGTGGATCGGATTCAAGAATGGCTTGTGCAGTACGCCCGGCACCGTGGTGCAATTCCTCCCCCGCTTGTTCAAGCACCGAGGGCAGGGGGGGCATTGCGCCCCATGTGCTCGGATGCGGCGGCGGGGGCTCATCCTCAAAGAAGCCAAGCCACTGCGACGACGGCAACACGGCATAGGCGTTGGTGTCCTGCTTCAGACAGAAGCGGCCTTTCTCGTCGCGGGTTTCTCCCGCGCGCCGCAGCCAGTTCAACACGCCTGCCAGTTTGAGATTGGCGAGCCCACGCTTGACACTGCGCGCACTGATGCAGGCTTTGCGGGCGATGCTGTCAATAGCCGGGTCTAACCGGCCGCTGACGTAATTCAGAAAGTCGAACAGCATGGCATGCAGCACGGCAAGCCCGTTGCGGCCAAGCGCGCCGTCCTGCTTTCCCGGCTGGCGGGTTTGGCGCTCAAACTTGCGGGCCTTGTGATAGAGCCGCACCGCCTCCCGCTTCGCCAGCGGTGCGAATTTGACCTTCTTCGTGGTGCTGTCCTTCCATACCGGCCACGGCGCGCGGGTGTGCTGGCTGCCTGCAACAGCCACAGCGGGCATGTCGAGGCCGTTCAGAAGAGCGGCAACGCAATTTGCCAGCGGCAGGCTCCGGCGTAAGCGTTCCGGGTCGTAGGCTTCGCGGTGCGGATCGTCGATAGGCGAATCGGACCAGTCGGCCCAAGTGCGATTTCGGTAGGGGGTGGTGACGGTCGGATGGGGTGTGCGCGGCATAAAAGACTCCCTTCGGGTTGTTGAGAACCCGCCGAAGGGGCCGGAAAACCGGCACAAATCAGCCCGTTAGCAGAAACAAGGTTTCTACTTGACGGCTGCGCTGATTTTTGGGAATCTTGGGCATCTCACCGCACCAAGATTCCCGGCTTCGTGCCGGACAGCACGGCCCGCCATTGGCGGGCTTTTCTGTTTCTAGGGTGTTGACTTCCTTCCAGAACGATTGAAAGGCGACGCGAATCAATTCGCGTGCAGCGCAAGTCTGTGTGAAAAGCCTGCGGCGTTCAAGCGCGCTTACGCAAGGATTTGCGGATTTCGGCTAGGGTGCCAGTCGTCTCGGTGCCGGAAAATTCCGGTCCCTGCGCCGCCTCGGTTTATCCAGAGCTTTCTGAAGCGAGGCGCGCAATAATGTACACGTTTCTAATATCCATAGATTGAGTCGGAAGACACGAGCATCGAGATTTCACGAGAGATTGAGGCGCGTTTTACGGCTGAGGCACAGCGTTCACGCCACTTCGCTGATCTTAAGAGCCGTGCGCCACGCGAGCGCTAACCAACATCTCTCTATCTTGTATAATCCACCGGCCACTAAATTCCTCTCTTAACTGTACCTGTCCAAGATATGATTGATGACTTGGCACTCGTAAGAAATTTGCATCTTCGTCAACCAAATAACTAACAAAGCAACTAATCACTTTTGCCCATGCCTCCCTGTCAGCCGTGCGCGTGCTATGCAAATATCTTATTTCCTCTGCAATATCATATGAACGCAGCTGCGTTCTCAGCGCCATTTGTCCCATAAAAATTGCATCCTGTAAGCACATCTCCATATGCATTCTTCCCGAATATGCAATCGCTACCTTCTGGGTTGAATATATCCTATCGTCATTCGGATCGTAGGGTTCGACCAATCGAAATTTTAACAAATCGCCTATCGCTAAATCTATAGTCCTTGATGCCACCCCCATCGGTTCAAAATATGCTTCGATTTCTTCTACAGGTACATACGTATCTGATACGTCACGCGTCTGATGTGCTCGATCAATCAACAGGCGAAGAAGTGAAAGCTTCAAAAGTGGAGACGTCACAGCATCTTTGCGAATTGAAAGCACATCATCAATGTAATTGCTCTCCGCCCCGTTAAAAAAATTATAACCCCCTAGTACAAGTGCTAAACCGATTTTGAAACGTGGGATTGTGACAAATCTCTTCGATAAATATGTAGCGACCAACTCTTCTATTGCAATGCTCGGCGATGTTACGATCCGATGAGTCAACTCCAGGCTCCTTCGGATATCTAAATTCGCTAACCAGCTAACACGTCGTCCAATATAATCATCATTCACGAACATCTCCTCAAGACATGCTGAAAATGCAACAATATTTTCGATGCTCAAACGTATTCCACGAGTGAAAAAATACTCAGCACGCTGTTTTTGCTCCTCGGCGGTTTGCCGTTGAATAAAAGCAACACGTTTTGCCAATACTTCCCGTGCCGGAGGAACCGGCAGGTAAAACGTCTTAGTGGTATAGGATTGCAGCGGTCCAGCCTTTGATAACCGCCATAGGGTACGGTCAGTGATAGGAACGATAACGAACGATAATACCGCTCGATATATTGCTTGCGCGTACTGGAACACTTCCTCTTGAAACTGCTGGGAGAACTGATCGGTGTTGTCGAACACCACACAAGGTAAAAGTTTCCTTCCGCGGATGGCGTGATGTAAAAGGCGAATAACATAGCCATACTTATCCGTCTGGACTTGCTCTCTCATGTAGCGGCCAAATTCGATTTTGAATGCCGTTCGATCGGATTGATATAAATGCCGTAATTCCCCCTCAGACCATCTCACGTAGTCTCTAAAGAAAATCCCCTGTAATTCATCGTAATCGGGCGATTGTCCGTGATAAAATGATTTCTCAATTCCCTCCAACATTTGAGATGTAATCCAATTCTGAATCGTGTTTAAGTCACCAGATGATTCCGCCATGTCTATCCGAATCACCAGACATTTACGGCGAAGAGAACGATTCAGGATTTGGCCAAAAAAACGGTCGATGAAAGTAGACTTTCCTGCTCCCTTGTTTCCAATTATCAGAACAACTTCGCCTTTCTTGAGTTCGACAGCATTCTCTAACTCTCGTACAAGCTGCTGCCCGCTTGTAGTGGCTAGAGTTTCCACATATCCCAACAGGTCTCGGGTTATTTTTTCAAAGGTAACGTCTGCAGCGCGACTTTCACTTGTTTCAACGAAACAATGCATAAGCATCTCAGGATCGTCATCACCTGACATAGCTCCGAAGAAGCGATCAAAGATTTTC
>JBJMGL010000299.1:0-7669 GCA_045807985.1 Bryobacteraceae bacterium | reverse complement strand
GCTTTGCTATAAGCCAAAAGGCCAGTCTCTACCGTAGGCAGTATAATGACGCAGACTGCGCTACGACATCTGTGAACTAAAAAGGATTCCAAGCTCTGACCATGATTTGCCGGGTGCCGCTCCTAGCCCTGCTTCTAGCTCTTGAAATGCCTAGCTTCGCTGCGGGTTCCAACAGCGGACACTATACCGGACCGGAAACCTGCGCTCTCTGTCACAAGGACATAGCCGCTACTCAGGCGAAGACGGCTATGGCGAATAGCTGGCAAGGGATGGCCACGTCACGATTGCCTCCAGATTATGACGCATCGATCAAGGAAGGTCCCGACCCTGCGCTTTTCTCTGAGATTCGCCGCCTGGGCGATCGCTTCCTCTACTCTGCAGCTATGCCCGATCGACCCAACATAACGTTGCCAGTCGAGGCAATCGTGGGCGGTAACCGGCACGGCGTGGGTTTTTTGTCCCGTATCGATCAACTAGGCGGCATTCCGCTGGAACGTCCGGCGCTGATCCAGGCACGTTACGCCTGGAGCGCAGCACAGGGCAAGCTTGTCCTCGCGCCAGGCTGCCCGGTTGAAAAACCTCGTTCATATCAGACCGCGTTCGGGCTCGTACTTGATCCCGCATACGAACAGAAATGTCTCTCCTGCCACGGCCAGCCTGATACGTTGGGAGCGGGCAAGGCAGGGGGAGTGCATTGCGAAAGCTGCCATGGTCCCGGCTGGCAGCATCTACAAGCCATCGGTAAGGGCACACCACGCCAAGGCATCCTAAATCCCAAAAGGCTCAGCGCGGAAGAGAGTACCGCCATCTGCGCCCAATGTCATGTGGCAGTGGGCACTTTTTCCGATCCCTCACCGGATGATCTGGGCCTACTCGTAGCCAACCAGGTCAGCGCATTGCAACAATCGGAGTGCTTCATTCAAAGCGGGAAGGCTCTGGCTTGTACTACCTGCCATAATCCGCACAGAAATGCTGCAGACGATGACGCGGCCTCCATAAAGGCCTGCCTTGGCTGCCACTCTATGACGGCGAAACCACACGCTGCGATCTGCCCTGTAAACTCCAAGAATGCGTGTCTAGGCTGCCACATGCCATCGGTCGAAATGGGACCATTTCATCTGGTGGATCACCTGATACGTGTTCACCCCGAACAAAAGGTGACAGCCCAAAAGAGCGGTGGAGAACTGCAATCGCAGATTCGGCCCTTGCGCGAGTTCCTCCGTATTATCGTGACGAAAGACCGCGAACAAGCGGAAAAGGCAAGTCAGCGTATTATGGGCGGTGAGTCCTTCTCAAAGGTGGCGCGAGAGCTTTCATCCGTGACTGGGCTGACCGGAGGCTACATGGGGCCAAAGCGGCTCTCTGATCTTGACCCTGCTCTCTCCGATGCTGCCGCCACGCTGAAGTACGGTCAAACAAGCTCTATCCTCGGCGGCGGGGAACGCTGGATCATCCTTCAGCGGCTGCCTCGCGATTTCAAGTGGCAGGCTGAGCAACTCCAAGACCAGGCGGATGCACTCGCGCTCCACGGCGACCCCGTGGCCGCTCTCGAAAAGTGTCAGCAGGCGCTGATGATCTATCCTCATTACCTGCGTGCCCTCATCTTCATGGCTAAGATACTGGGACAAAGTGGAAACCTCCAGCGAGCTATGGAGGTCTTGCGAGTCGCCACTGCGGTCTATCCCAACGATGCTGGTGCGAAGTTGAATCTTGCGCTTGTGCTGGACACACTAGGTCATCGCGCTGAGGCGATCGAGGCGTTTCGGCGTGCGATTACTTTGCAGCCGGACCTTGTCCCGGCTTATGCTTATCTCGGAACCGCCCTTTATTCCAGTGAAGATTTGCAGGGCGCAATTGATACGTTCCGCCAAGGTCTTCAGGTGAATCCCCTTTCGGCCGGACTTTATTACAACCTGAGCCTTGCCCTTGCACGCCACGGCGATGCACCTGGTGCAAAGCGGGCTCTGACCCTCGCCACACAAATCGACCCCGGCTCTATCAACAAGTAAGCGCCTTCGCCAGCATTCTCTCCACGTCTTCTTTTGACAGATCCGTGCTGATAAACAACTCCTGGCGAGCACCGGCGCTGAGCGCGATCGCCTTCCAACCATTCGTGGTAGGAACAGTAACACGAACGATTGGCAAGCCCCTGGCGTCCCTTACCGGACGGATCACTCCGGGAATCACGGATCGGATCTCAGGACTATTCTTCAGCAAACGTTCCAGCACAGGACGCAGGCCGTCAATAATGCTGTGCTCTATTTTGAGCTTGCCCTGCGCTGCCCTCAGCTTCATTTCCTTTATTTGAACCGCTTCTTATACAGTATGTCGAGGCCAAACTCGCCGTTGTCGTCCCGCAGCGCCACCAAGGAGAACTGCGGATTTAAGGCATACTCAAGCCGGAAGATCTGTTCGGAAGTTTGAGAAAGGTTTGTCACGTACGTAACCGTAATCTGACGGGAGATCTGCTGTTCCAGCGTCAAGCGAGCTTGAGAAGTGTTGGTAATGCCCTGCACCAGGGGATCAATTCTGATGTTTGTAATGCCAAACAGCTTTTGGAGACGGCTTGCATTCGGCGAGATTGCCTGACCGAGCACCGTGTTTGCTCCTGACTGCAAAGCGCTGACATCAGTGTTGGCTAATCGCGCATTGGGAGTATTCGGATTGATGCTCGGCGCACGGCCAACCGTGAGGAGGGCGAGAATATCCCTCGGCTGGAGCGGCGGATCAGAACGATAGTTGATGTTCAACTTACCCAGTGTTCCCGAAATTGTGATATCGACATTGATGCCGCGGGCCTGTGTCCGAAGATCGAGATCCAGCACCGGCTCTATCTTGGCAGGGTTAATAAAACTAATTTGCCCGCGATTGATGCTATAACGGCTGCCAAAAACCCGGATATCGCCTTCATCTGCTTCGATGCTGCCGAGAAGAATAGGGTTTTTGGGATTGCCGCGCAGTTGAAGATCAATGGCTGCTTGCACATCGCGGCTCAATGAAGTACTCAACTGCAGGTTAGGCGCGCTATCGACATGAATATCAAGCTGAAGCCCGGAGAGAAAATCTGGTTCTTTACCGATGGGGCCGGCAGCCGCGGTTGAGGCAAGCAGAGCGCCCACATCGGCATTTGGATTAAAGATGACGCGGGAAACAGTAACCGTTCCGGAAAGAATGCTGTTCTGGCTGGTTCCTGTCAGGGTGAGTTGTGAAGCGCTGGTAACGCTCACGCTGCTGGCATAGCGGACGCGAACGTCCTGGCTATTGGCTTCCAGGCGGTACACCAGGGAATGCCCGGCGCTAAAGGTCAAAAAGCCGCCAAAAGCTACATTTCCTCCGCCGGAGTGAGCGGTTACTTTCTGTAGCGTCGCCCGGTTCCGGTCAAATTTAATTGTTCCGTTCAAGTCACTTAAGCCGTTAGTAAGGCCGTTGAGAAACAAACGGCCGTTATGGAGGTCAAGAGTTCCCGTAACAGTGGGACCGGCCAGCGTGCCGCCGACGACAGCGGAAATCCTCGACTCACCGGAGGATTGCAGGTTTGCCTTAAACAGCCCGGCGATACGGAGATCCACAGCCCCCTCAACTCTTAACTGCATGGGACGATTCCCCAAAAACGGAACCACCCCGCTGATGCTGAGTTTTGTATCGGGGCCTGTCAGCTCCATGGATGAAACGGCAGCGGCTCCATGCGCGGCTTCGACCAGGATCGGCGCGGAGTTACGCAAAATGAGGTTCGCCTGACGATCCATCAATCCGGCTCTCTTGATCTCGGGCGAAGTGATCTGCAAATCATCGAGCTTTACCTCGGCACGGATTTTTTCCCACTGCCGCAGAGGTCCTCCGAGCGTGACGCCTCCACGCACAAAACCAGCTAGCGCGCTCTTCGGATAGGCAGGAAGGAAAATGGCAGCGAGCGCGTTGAGGTCCATCTGCCCAAACTGCAACTGAGCTTTGACAGGCATTTCGGGAGTTAACTGTACCTGGGCAGTTCCCGACACTCGGCTGGAAAGCAGATTTCCCTCCAAATTGCCTTCCACCGTCTGGCCGTGAGTGAATGTGTTGAGGCTGAAACTGCCGTACTCAACACGATTCACGGTGACGCTGTTCAGCGCGACAGATCCATCACTCCTTCCCAATTGGATATGGCCAGGACTGATGAGCAGGGCGGTCTTTAACTGGACCTTTGTTCTTGCTGATAGATCCGGCAGACGCTGACGGACTAGGGCTAAACTTGAAAGTGGGAAAACATTACTATCAATATCGAGAGATAAAGTTCCTTTCTGCCAGTTACTAAGCTCATGCTTATAACCTCCGGTGAAGCTAAGGGAGGCACTGCCTGACTTACCCCCGCCACTAACAACTTGTAACTGTCCATCTTTGAGCTTGATGGTTGCCGCCAGTGAGTCAAAATGTTCACCAGATACGCCAAGGTTGGCAACCTTTACTTGCAAATCACCAGTGGGATCAGAAACCGTGCCGTTGAGCGCAAAAGTACCGGCAGCCAACCCGCCGGTGGGCCGTAAGGCAGCTTTTGTTAGGTATTTGCCGGACAAACGCTCTACATCCAGGCCGGAGAAATGACCTTGCAAATGCAACGCGCTTTGGGGCCGAACGCTCCAGTTTGTTAAAGCAACCTGACCTGACCCTCTCCCCTCCATAGTATTTTGCTGAACCTCAAACGAGGTGAACGCCAAACCAGACTTCCCAATATCAAAAGAGGAGCGCAGACTCCGCCAGTTTGCGCCGCTCATTTGAAAGTTTGTCAGTGCGAGGACCCCAGCCACTTGTGGACTATCGCGGTTTCCACTTACGGAGCCGTCAAAGTGAGCGGTGCCATTGTGCAGCAGGACTGGAAGTCGGATATCCGTTAATGGCTGATGAGCCAGTGATAATACCGGCTGCAGATCACCTAAATTTGTACTATCAACAGACACCCTTAAGCGAGCTCCAGGAACTCCGGAGATTGCTACCTCGGTATGGGGCAGATTGAGTTTTGAATTTCCGAGTTCCACCGAGTTGTTGCCTCCATGGTAAGCAAAGACAACATTTCCGGAAACGGGGGAGCCGCCGCTGGAGGGAGACAACTGAAGATCACCGTTGACGACCAAGTTTTCTATCCGGGGACGAAGCAGGCCATCCATATTTATTGGACCGTGGGCAACAGCAGACCATCCGAAGTTTTTTGCTCCCATGGCCGTGGCAACCGCTCGAAGATCTAGCCTTGCTATATCACCGCGCAGAGAAATTCTTTGATAGTCCATCAACTCCCCTTTCCCGCTCCATCGAATATCCGGTCCAGCCAAGTCGAGATCAGGAAAACGAAGGATATTTCCATCAACGATCAACTTCGACTTGAGCTCTACATCCTTCAACAGAAACGCGCGAGCGAGATATGACAGGCGCTGACCATGAACTTCGCCTGCAAAGGAAAACGGCGTGTGAGCATCTCGATAGCCCGAGCCGTTGATATGGAGAATGCCGCTCCTTAGATTCTCCACATGCAATGCCGCGGCAAGTTGAGAAACGTCCAGTTGTGATTGGACATTCCACCTGATTGCCGGTTGCGCGAAATCACGCAAGCTGCCGCTCAGCTCAGTTTTGGAATTTCCTGAACTAAAGATAGCTTTCTTCAGCGTTAGCTGATTTTGGGCAAGCTGCGCGCTCGCCTGAAAGCTTCCCTGGATTTCCTGTGTTTTGGCCCAATGGACATCCATCTCCGCCAAAGTCAGATGAAGAGCGTAATAAGGACCAGTACGATTGTAAAGAAGACCAACATCAACGTCATTTGCTGTTACATCGAGTGGGATGCGCTGATCGTTCACATGAAGCAGACCGTGCCTCAGACTTACCTGCCGCAACTTCAGTTGAAGCAATTGATTCACTAGCTGATTGGAAGTGATTTGCCGGGGTCCCGGTATGTTTGTTGTTCCATCCGGCCGAAGCAGTAAGTGGAACTGAGGAGCTTCGATCTGTAGTGAGGCAATGTCGGCGGTACGCTTGAGCAGAGATCCGACTTGCAGCCGCGCTCGCACCGCGTCCGCCTGAAATAGCGGCGCATCATGGCGAGCTTCCGTTCCATGGACAACGACCCTGTCCATTTCAGCGGTGAGCAGATGCCAATCAAACCGGAACAATTGAACTTCCACTTGCCCGCCCGTCGCGCTTTGGACGGCTGCGACCATTCGATGCCGGAAATACTCTTTAAGCCAGTTAGACTGCAGCAAACACAGAACAAAAACAATACCGGCGCAGAAAACGCTTGCGGCAGTAAGTATGACTCGCTTTCTTCGAGACATGAGCATCATTGGAGCGCTTTATCCAGAAATATAATATTGACCTGCTTGCGGCTTTCTTCCAGCCAAGCAGCAAGAATTTGGTCCGTGCGCTCCTCAAGGAGAGACTCGCGAACAGCATCATGAGAAAGCTCTTCAACAGACGAAGTCGAGTGACGTCTGCGATACGCGGCAATATCTTCTTCCGAAACGTCAAAATCCGGCCGGAAACGATACTCAATGAAGCGCAAAGCGGTGAGTTGAAACGCAAGATGCTGCTTCAGCATCTCGCTTGTTAGTTGATAATTTGCGATAGCACGCCTGAACTTGTCCGAACCTCCAAGGGCCTGACTAAGCTGATCATAATATTTCTGCACTTCTTCTCCCGTGGGAGCAGGATAGTTCCCCAAATCCATTTCACGCTTAACAAGCAACTGCTGAACAAGCCGGTCGGCGGCTGAACGGCGATTCTCTTCCCCTGCCTGAACCGGTTGACGATTCAGGAACGCGGTGACCCGGACTTCCTCGTTGATCTGCGATTCGGTAATCACTTGTTGGCCTACGACAACTGCTATACGGTCAACGATTTCACCTTTCAAAACCAAATTGATCACGAAAAGCAGCAAGAAGCGGTGCATCAGAACGCCTGCCCCAGCGAAAAGTGGAATTGGAATGCGTTAATCTTTTGCACGGTGGCCACGGCTGTTCCGTTGAGATAATCCTGCTGGGTTCCCTTTAACCCGAAAAATCGCGGCGCATTGGGACTAAAGGAAAAATCCAGCCGGATCGGGCCAATCGGCGTGCGATAGCGCAAACCGAAGCCAGCGGACTGGACCGTGTAGTTAAAGTCTCGAAGATCGCGCTGGCGAAAACGGAGGCTGAAATTGCTTAGGTCGCTGTACACATTTCCGGCATCATGAAAGAGCACTCCGGCCAGATTGTCCCCATAAAGGGGAAAGCGCATTTCCAGGCTGTTTGTGAACAGCACGTTTCCGCCTAGAGGGAATCCCGTTGTCAAATCGCGGGGACCAGCTTGGAAATCCGGAAAGGCCCGGATCGAAGTGGAACCACCGGAATAAAGCCGTTCCGCTAGCGGAATGTCAGGACGGCCGCTAAAACGGGTAATCAGACCAAACTGCGTACTGCGCGCAAACACCAAATCGCGGCCTAGAGTGTGATAAGTGGAGTTTCTGAATTGTCCGCGGGCGAAGTGGGTTTGTGAGCCAAGCACGCCGGGAGCATAGCTAAGATTCAATGTTGTATAGATGCCGCGGTGCGCATTCGTTGGATCATCCCGTTTATCTTGAATCACCGAGCACTCGACTGCGCCAAGCGACTCCGGCTGGGAAAGTAAAGGAACCAACAGCTGATCAATTTTCAGATTCGATAAAGTCACATTG
>JBJMGL010000298.1:0-10150 GCA_045807985.1 Bryobacteraceae bacterium | reverse complement strand
TAATTGGGGGTGTGTAGCGGGCCATTTGTTCTCTTCTTATGAACCGATTCATTTTACGCGTTTTAACCGGCGTTGGCGTATGGTGCGCACCACTCCGCTGCGGACTTTCACAAGATGGGCAAGGCGGGCCAGTATGGCAAAACAGGCGAAAGTATATTTTAAAGCCGAGCTAAATTTTTTCAGAATGGATTAATTTCGAGTCGTAACAGTTTCATAAATCCAAGATAAAAAACAAGATGTTTGCGGAGATGAGCGTAACACTTTGTGGAAGAAACACCTCTATGAAGCGTGATAGCGGTTGGAGGACGTTGGACCGTTCATAGTAATCGATTTATTCCTGGACATGCGAAGTTACTGGCCAATCACGTCTAAATCGCAAGTAGGTTTACTCGTGGCTTGCCCCTAACTTAGTGGTACTTACAGCGCAATTACATTAATTGTCGTGATCTTGTTGTATCTGTTTTGTCCGCGATACTTGTTGTCTGTTCACGCTTTCAGATAAGCACGAAAAGCTCAACAACTTACCCAAACCGCTGCATAAAGGGAGAACTGATTTGGATTACCCCACGGATGAAACTACTCACGAGTCACAGTCGCAAGATACGCAAGACGTCAGCTCTGTCTCTCAATCGAACAATATAGAGGAACTGGTTGTACCCGTACTAAAAGAGGAACTCGAGGTTCACAAGGAGCTTCGCAAAACCGGCACTGTGCGCGTCCGCAGAACAGTTCACGAGCTGGAAGAAGTTGTAAGCGAAAGTTTAGCCTCTGAAACAGTCGATGTCCAACGGATTCCCATGGACCTGATTGTGGACAGCCCGCCTCAGGTTCGGACTGAGGGAGACGTCATGATCATTCCTGTTGTTAGAGAGGAAGTTGTTGTTACAAAGCAATTGCGCGTAGTGGAAGAACTGCGAGTGACAAAGCGCAAATCAGTGTCTGATTATCGCGAAAACGTTACGGTGCGCGCCGAAGAAGTTGTAATCGAGCGCATCGATTCTGAAAATTCAAAGACAGAAACAAGCGAGGTACAAGGTTAAAAATGGCAAAAACAGTAATAGGACTTTTCAATAGCACTACGGAAGCTCAAAACATCAAGCATGAGTTGGTCAACGAAGGATATCCGGCTGAAAACATTCGCGTCGTTGCCAATGAGCAAAACACAGACACTACGGGCGGCTATGTGTCGGGTGCAGGCCAAGGAAACTCGGCGTCGCAGAGCACCGGAGTGATGGCATCCATCAAGAACTTCTTCGGTTCGTTCACGGATGCCGATGAATCAGATCGCAATTATTATTCCGAAGGCGTCAGCCGGGGAGGCGCGATTCTCTCGGCCACTGTGCCCGATGATCGTGCTAATGCCTTGGCGGACAGATTGGAACAGTACGGGGCGAGAGATGTAGATGCCCAAGGGTCCAGTGCAGTTAGCGGCACCGCTACGCGCACGGGAACAGTCAACACGGGAGCGACTAATCGGAGTACTGCGGAAGAGGCCGCCATTCCGGTTGTTGAGGAAGAACTGCAGGTAGGCAAACGCCAAGTGCGGCGCGGAGGAGTTCGCGTGTATTCACACTTGGTCGAAACGCCCGTGGAAGAAAATGTTCAGCTCCGCGAAGAACACGTCCGGGTCCAACGGAATACCGTGAATCGCCCTGCCACCGAAGCTGATTTCCACGCTGTAAAAGGAAATGCAATTGAGTTGACAGAGACCGCCGAGGAAGCAGTTGTTTCCAAGCAGGCTCGCGTGGTTGAAGAAATAAGTGTCGGTAAGGACGTCACGCAACGCACGGAGACAGTCAGAGATACGGTTCGGCACACGGAAGTCGAAGTGGAAAATACGACGCCGGACGAGGCAAAGCGGAAAGCTACTTCGAAATAAAGCTTGGGGTTGGAGGAAGAATGAATATGCAAGACACACAGAACATCACAACGGTCCTCTGTTTGTTTCACACGCGCGAGCACGCGCAAGAAGCGCTAGCCGATTTGCAAAGGTCTGAAATTCCTGCGAATTCGATCTCTGTAGTTGGTAGCGGCAGCAAGTCGCCGGGTGCCGCCGGACAGCCGATTTCGGCCTTGCAGCAGTTGGACCTTCCGGAACGCGATGTGCGGCTCCTCTCGGATGGTGTGAACGCGGGCGGCACTATTATTGTTGTCTCCGGTCCGGAAGCGTACACGGATACAGCCGAGGATATTTTCGGGAGGCACCGAGCCAAGCAGGTAGATGAGAAGGTAATCGCAGACGATACGGCAAGGCAACCTGTTGCAGCAGTCAACGCAGGTGCTGACGCAGTCGTTCCCGTGGTGGAAGAAGAACTCCTGGTTGGGAAACGCCAGGTGCAACGGGGAGGCGTTCGAGTCTATAGCCGCGTGGTGGAAACACCCGTGGAAGAAACGGTTGTTCTGGAAGAAGAACACGCTGTTATTGACCGGCATCCCGTGAATCGCCCCGTCACCGAAGCCGATCTGGAAAAGATGAGAATTCAGTCGGTGGAGATCACAGAAACCGCCGAAGTTCCCGTTGTGGAGAAGTCCGCCCGCGTTGTGGAAGAAGTGCTGGTCAGCAAGGAAGGGTCGGAGCGGACAGAGCGCATCACCGACACCGTTCGTAAGACGGAGGTTGAAGTTGAGCAGATTGAAAGTGACGAAACCCCAACTAAGCGTAGAGGACGTAAGAAGAGTAGTTAACTCCAGTAAAGGAAACGAATATGGCAACAGAAAAAGTAAAGGTATACGAAGAGGGAGAAAAGAAAAAAGGGCTCCCCATCTGGGCATGGCTGCTGCCGCTTCTCCTGCTCCTCGCGCTTGCCATCTGGCTATTCAGCCGGCCCCGTAACAATGAAATGGCAACCAACGCCGCTCCTGTTACGGATAGCACGAAACCGGATAACAGCCCAGGAACACAGCCGCAAGCGGCTCAAAACTGGACAGCGGCCAGCATCGCCGATGCTATTAAACAAAATGGCCGGATCGGTTTCAACGATAGCGAAGTGCATTTCACTACTGCCAGTGCCGTTCTTGCCGGCGACTCGCAAGCAGTGCTGGATCAAGTGGCGCAGGCGCTCAAGAATAACTCTGATTGGAAGATGCGTGTTGTTGGGCATACTGACTCTACCGGATCAGCGTCAGCGAACAATGCTCTGTCGCAGCAACGCGCTCAAAGCGTCATGGCCTATTTAACCAGTCATGGCGTTGACAGCAGCCGTTTGCGGGTCGAAGCCGAGGGCCAGCATCAGCCCGCGTCGACCAACGCTACCGATACAGGCCGTGCTGAAAACCGCCGCGTTGAACTGATTAAGGATTAGAAGGACTCTTGGAGGAGGGGAGCGTTCTGCTTTGATGAAAGAAAACGAACGCTCTTCCTCAGACTGCTTACTGTTTCGAATCGGCAGAGCCTTTGCCGTTTTCACTAGCGATTCGGTACCCAGTTTTCTTAGCATCCTCTTCCTTCATAAATTTGCCTAACCTGGTTGTTCCGTAAAGCGGTCCGTCTTTGTGATAAACCCGCGTCGCTGAATTAACCCATACCAGTCCCTTCGCTTTCGCATCCGCAATCTCTTCGCTGGATCGTCCGGCTTGTGCTGTCTTTTTGTGTTCGCTACTGCTTGACGGTGCCGTGCTGGTTCCGGTTTGCGAGGGGAACCCCAGAAACGGGGAGAGCAAACTCAATGTGATAGCGGGGATTGAAATCCGGAACAACTTTTTCACGGGATCAGTATACCGGAGCTATAACCCTCAGAAAAGTACAAAATCATTAATTTTACCTGTGAAACTTCCAGCTTCTTGAAACAGTCCAGTCTTTCGAAAGTTATGTGGATGATGTTTGCATAACTTGTCGCCGCTTCTACAGCTCGGACAAAGAGAGACGCAGAATGGCTCGAGCAATCACCCACCAGACGACAGATAAACCAGCAAGAGAAAGCACGCCTTCCTTGATCTCCCGCTTCCTGGCTTTCAAGCGATGGCCCCTGATATTGGGGGTTCTAGTCGCGTTTGCAGCTGTTTGGATGTGCATACTCGCATGGAAGTGGCCCTTCACTCAAAATGCGGTAATGAAATCGCTGCAGCACCAGGTGCATAAGCCGGTTCATATTGGCGCTTTTCATCCCACTTTTTTTCCGCCTGGGTACGTTGCCGAGAATATCCGCCTTGCAAGCGAAAGCTCAAACAGCGGCACTCCTACCATGATGGTTCGCAAGTTGGTCATCGCCGCTGACTACTCGGATATTCTTCTCATGCGAAAAAAGATCGAGCGGGTCTCCATCATAGGGCTTCACCTCACAGTTCCGAGCGGGCCATCCAATTCAGAATCACAAAATCAATCAGCTTCTACCCACCAAACGCCACCCAAGTTCTCAGAAATCCGCCACGTGAAAATAGAAAACTCTGTCGTGGAATTTTCTTCTCCCGAGCCGGATGAAGATCCGTTGAAAATTACGGCAAAGGACGTAGCGTTTGACGGTGTGACCCGTACAGGTCCAGCGTCCTTCCGCGCGGAACTGGCTACTAATGAGCCAAGCGGTGCAATTCATTCGACCGGGCAGCTAGGTCCATGGAATTGGGATGACGCCGGACAAACTCCACTGACAGGTTCTTTCACATTCAACCGGGCTGACCTGAGCACGGTTGGAAACATTGAGGGACGCCTAAACGCCAAAGGCAGGTTTAGCGGCCCGCTACGCCATGTGGCTTGCAGCGGCACTGTTGATGTGCCGCAATTTGGAACTTCGGATGGAAGCCACACCCTTCCTTTGTCCACGACGTTTCATGCCACTGTGAACGGGTTGAATGGCGATACAACTCTTGACGATGCGGAATCGCGGCTGAACCGCACAGTCATCAAATCACAAGGTGAGATTAAGGGAGATAACCAGCAGGCCGGTAAAACCGCTCACTTGCGCTTACGGGTGGATGACGGCCAGATTGACGATCTTTTGCTGCTGTTTACGCACAATCGCTATTCATCCATGACAGGAACAATCAGTTTGCGAGCCAATGTGGAGCTTCCCCCGGGCGCTCCCGAATTTCTCAAGAGGCTGCGTTTGCAAGGAGACTTCGGCATGAGCGACAGCCGGTTCACAAAAGCATCAACGCAGACTCCCATCAATCATCTCAGTAAAAGCGCCGAGGGCATGAGCAAGGGGGAAGAAAAAGAAGACACGAGAACCGTTCTCTCCGACATCACAGGCCATGTTTCGGCGCAAAATGGAATCGCCACTCTGTCTCGCGTCTCCTTTACAGTTCCCAACGCCAATGCAAAAATGTCCGGAACTTATAACTTGCTCGACAAGGCCGTTCACCTGGAAGGAACTCTACGGACAACGGGTAAAATCTCGGACACAACTTCTGGATTGAAAGCAGGGCTTTTGAAAGTGATCAGTCCGTTTCTGAAAAAGCATTCCGTCACGGTCGTCCCTTTTAAGATTACCGGCACCGCTCAAAATTCTACCGTCGCGCTAGACCTTGCGCGAGAACAGCGCTTCTGAGCTTTTCCGTTTGCGCCTCACTCCTTAAGATTCGAAAAGACATTATTCAGCGACTCCGCATAAGTTGGATGCGCCAAAACAGCATCGACCAGAGCCTGATACTTCAACTTGCCCATCATGGCAATCTGCAGCATCGACATAATCTCGCCGCCTTCCGAACCAAGCACAGCCACGCCTAGAATCCCATCGCTCTCCGCATCCACAATCACTTTCATCAGGCCGCGCGCCTCGCCTGTCTCCTTGGCGCGCGCCACGGAGGTCATCGGCATCTGCCCGATTTTAATCCTTTTGCCGCCCTTGCGCGCATCCCTTTCTGTAAGCCCCACACGCCCAAGCTGCGGGTCCGTGTAAACCACGTAAGGCACCATGCGATCCGATGTCTTGCGCTGGCCGCCGCCCAGGAGGTTATCCCTCAAAATGCGGTAATCGTCATACGAAATATGCGTGAACGCCGGTCCACCCGTGACATCGCCAGCTGCATAAATATGCGGTACATTGGTTTGCAACTGTTCGTTCACGCGCACAAAGCCCTTGTCGTCCATCTCCACACCCGCTGCTTGTAGATTCAACTCCTGCGTATTCGGTGTCCTCCCTGTTGCGACCAGGAGATGCGATCCCTCTAATGTCTGCGTGCCCTTCAACTGCAACCGAACCCGCCCGCTTCCGCCTGAAATCGCCTCAACCTTTGCCCGCGCGACAATTTCAACGCCATCCTCCCGCAGAATCTGCGTAAGTGCCGCGGCCACATCATTATCCTCATGGGCCAGAACATGCTCGCTTGGTTCAACAATCGTGACTCGACTTCCAAAACGCCGGAACATCTGCCCGAACTCAACCCCGATGTATCCACCCCCCAGAATCAACAGATGCTCTGGAACTTTATCCACTTCCATAAGGCTGACGTTATCCAGATAAGGAACATCCCGCAAACCCTCAATGGAGGGAATCTTAGGACTCGTGCCTGTATCAATCACGATCAGCGCTGCTTTGATCTGTCGCACTTTGCCGCTATCGTTCAGCTTGACCTGGATCTCATGTGGACCCACAAACGAAGCCTCGCCGCGTATCAGCTCAGGATTGCCATTCTCGAAACGCCTTTCCGAGCCAGAGCGGAAACTAGTTACCATATCGCGCTTTCGCTGCCGCACTCGCTTCATGTTCAATTGGAAGCCGGATACATCAATTCCAAGCTCCCCCGCCGTCCGCACCATATGAGCGCGCTGCGCGCTCGCAACCATTGTCTTCGTGGGCGTGCAGCCATAATTAATGCAAGTCCCCGCTACCAGCGCACGCTCCACAACGGCCACGCGCTTCCCTGCCTTCGTAAACGCGCTCGATAAAGGATTGGCCGCCTGCCCCGACCCAAGCATTACAGCGTCAAACTCGTCCATTGTTTCCATTCATCTTATACGCAGAGTGTTTGACTTTAAAAGAGAACTGGTGCGGTATTTATTTACGACTTGATTTTTCAAGATACTGTTCCAGGTCGGCGATTCCGGAAGGGGAGCCGATTTCGTAAAAGCGTTTTTGGATTTCGTACGCAGCTAGTTGTCTGGCGGCCAGCAAGGATTTGTAAACATCCGCCAGATCGCAGATTTGGTTTGACGGAAGTTCTTCGAAGACGGAGCGTTGAAAGACGCCGAGTCCGTAATCGATGTGATGCATTTGCGGAGTTCGGTTTTTTTTGTCGTAACGCAGAATGGAGCCGTTCTCGGCTTCCACGTTACTGTTATCGAAGCTTCCTTCGTTGCGGTAAATGGTCATTAAACCGCGCTTCTTGGAGGCAGTGAAGGCGTCGGCAACGGCTGCGTAATCGCAGTCTAAATAAGAGTCGCCGTAGAGGACAAAGAATTGATTGTGCAATTGCGGAAGGGCTTTGCGGATCGCTCCGGCGGTGCCCAGCAGTGGTGCCCCGTCGAAGGAGTATCCGATGTTCAGGCCGAAGTCCCGTCCGTCTTTGGCGAAGTCTTGAATCATCTCGCCTAAATGCCCAATGCAGAGCATGACCTCACGAACTCCTCTTCGTTGCAAGAGCCGGAGTTGGTGCGCGAGGAAGGGTTCTCCGTTAACTGGCACTAGTGACTTCGGGATGGTCTCTGTGATGGGGCGGAGTCTGGTAGCCAGGCCGCCGCATAGGATGGCGCAAGGAAGCATAACTACGACTGAGTGACTAAGATTGTTCCCTGGAAGTCGAATCGGATTCTTACTTCCCGAATACCAGCTTCCCGCATGGCGTGTCTTAATCTGGTTTTGTCTTCGGTATAGAACATCAGAAAGCCGCCGCCTCCGGCTCCAATCAGCTTGCCGCCCAAGGCTCCGTTTTTGCAGGCAAGGTCGTACCATTCGTTGATGGCGGTGTTGGTCATGCTATTCGAACGCTGTTTTTTGTGCTCCCAATGGACCCGCATGATTTCGGCGAACCCCCGGAGGTCTCCTTTTTCCAGCGCATCCTTACTTTCGTATCCGAGCTTTTTTACGAAATGCAGGTTTTCCGCCATGGACTGATCTTTTTGTTTGCTCCTGGTGTCTTGATCGCGCAGGATTTCCGAAGCTGATCGGGTGAAGCCGGTGTAGAACAGAGTGAGATTGTCTTCTAAGTTAGCCAGTGCTTCGCTGCTGATTTTTAATGGACTAACACCGACAGTTCCGTTCGGCTGGAACTCGAAGCAGGTCAGTCCGCCGAACGCGGCGATGTATTGGTCCTGCTTGCCGACCGGCTCGCCGAGGCGCTCGATTTCAATGTGGCAAGCCTGTTCAGCCAGCTCCTGTCTGGGAACAATCGTTTTTGTGTGGAGATGCAGGGCGTGCAGGAGCGCGGTGAGAAAGCTGCCGCTGGAACCTAGGCCGGTGCCGGCAGGAATATCAGACATGCTGGTAATTTCCAGGTAGCTGGCTTCCTGGTCCGCTAATCTCAAGGCTTCGCGAATAAGCGGATGCTGAATCTGGTCTAGTGTTCTTACCCGTTCGAGTTGCGAGTACTTAATGATCAGGTCCTCGAAAAACGTCTGGTGGAGTGTAATGTAGACGTATTTGTCAATCGCGGCGGACAGGACGAAGCCGCCGTGTTCGCGGTAGTAAGAGGGCAGGTCCGTGCCGCCACCACCAAGCGAGATCCGCAGCGGGCTTCTGGTGATGATCATATTCGGTTATCGCGGGTGTAGAGTTGCTCGACGATTCTTAAAGCCGCTTGCGCGTCGGCTATGCCGGGTTGCGGTGTTCTCCCGCGCCCGATGTCTTTTAGAAATTCTGAGAACTCAAGTTCCCAGGAGTTGTCCGCCATGGGGTACTCGTAGATGGTGGTGGGCGGCGGCCCCATTTCGGGCTGCATCTGGTAGTGGGTTAACCGTTCGGTTCCATAACTTCCGCCGAGTCCGGCAATTTCCAACTTGCCGACGCGACCGCAAATTTCAAACGAGAATAGATTTTTCCACTCGGTCCAACTGGCGTGCAGAAAGGCGACTTGTCGAGAGGGTGTTTCGAGCAGAAAGAAAGCATTGTCTTCGACGGGCATCTTCCAGAAATAAGTGGGGGCACTGCCGCCGATTAAGTTCATGTCTCCCAGAAACCAGCGCGCGAGATCAATCAAGTGTACGCCTTGATCAACGGCTTCGCCGCCGCCGGAAATTTCAGGAACGGCGCGCCATTCAGTGTCATAACCGATTCTTCCTCCATGCCCGTAGCGTCCGCGAATATAGAGCAGGTCTCCGATTGCTCCCGAATCGTAGATCTGCCTGGCTTTTTGCAGAGAGCGGTGGTAGCGATGATTAAAGCCTATGCGTACTCGTGCATCCGTTGCGTTAACAGCATCGGCAACGGGATCGAGTTCCGCGGCACGGCGTGCGCCGGGCTTTTCCATCAAGACGTGCTTGCCGTGAGAGACGGCATGTTTGGCTATGGGCGCTAATAAGTCGTGTGTCGTGCAAATGAAGACGGCATCCACATCTTCACGCGTGACTGCTGATTGCCAATCTGTCATTATATCCGCGTCATAATGCTTGGCCAGCGCTTCGGCTTTGGCCGCGCTCACGTCACAGCAGATTTTGATCGTAGCCCGATTACCAATACTGCGCGCCCGCTTTTGTCCGATGAATCCGCAGCCGATGATAGCGATTTGTAAGTCCGGGGTCATTCCAAAACGATGCCGCGGTCATCAGGGACAATGCGGCGCAGAGTGTAAACGTCCGTTGCGGCCAGCTTGTCTTTCCATTTGTTTAGGGAGGGCCAAGGGTCCCAGACAGCGCTGATCAGGCGTCCCGTGATTCCATCGCTTTCGGCGGAAAGCAGGGCAACGCATAAGCCGGCTGCTTTTTCGGGTGGAGTCCCGCCGTGTTCTTTCTGTTTTAAGGCATCCTCATAGATGGCTTGCCCTACCTGTTCCGCCTTGGCATCCAGAACTTCTTGCAGCATGCGGGTGTTCACGGCTCCCGGAGCTACGGCATTGACATCAATGCCAGTGCCTTTCAACTCTTCCGCGAGGTTTTCAGTGAGGCGCACCACGGCTGCCTTTGAGGCAGCGTAGGCGCTGAAACGTGGGCGCGGTGCGGTAGCGCCTCCTCCAGAGAAGTTGATAATTTTGCCGTAATGCTGTTCGCGGAAATGGGGCAGAACACCACGGCACAGTTGGGCGGCGCCGATCAGATTGATCTGAACCGTTGCAATCCAGTCGT
>JBJMGL010000297.1:0-2309 GCA_045807985.1 Bryobacteraceae bacterium | reverse complement strand
AGGTGCCAGCCGGCCTTGGCACGATAGGCGCGGCCGCTCTGGGAACCGTGGAACTGTTTGCGGCATTTCTGCTCTTAGCGCCGCGTTACCGGAGATGGGGCGGATTACTGGGGTCAGCGTTGCTGATTTTCTTTATCGGCTGGATTGCGTTTTATTACAACAAGCTTGTCGGGCACGAGTGTAGTTGTTTCCCCATCATCAAAAGGTCGGTCGGTCCAGGATTTTTCGTCAGCGACGGCGTCATGCTGTTGTTGGGAGTAACGGCCTGGGCCTGGTCACGGAGGGTCACAAACTTCCGCGTGCCTCCTATCGCGTTTAGTGCGCTCGTTTTACTGGCAGGCATCAGCTTCGGCGTGAACGCAGCGGCACGGCATAATGTGCAGGTGCCAAATCCTTTGATTGTTGACGGGAAACCAGCAGATCTGACAAACGGCAAAGTGTTTCTGTTCTTCTATGACCCTTATTGCTCACATTGTGACGCGGCCTCAAAATTCATGTCCAAGCTGAATTGGGACAACGCACGGATTGTAGCGATACCCACAAACGACCCCAAATTTGCCGCTGACTTTCTGCGGGACACAAAATTAAAAGCGGGAACCAGTCTGGAAACCGCCAAGCTGCGCAAAGCATTCCCATTCGTCGATCCCCCTTACGGTGTGGCGCTCGTGGATGGTCAAGTGAAGAAGACCTTCCCGCAAACCCAATTCAATGCACCCTTACCCGAACCGGACCTGAAACAGCTAGGATTTGTGAAGTAGTAAGAAGTCGGTTCTCTTCCCACTGTACTCAAACGGAAACCGTTACAACTTCTTGAAAGGTCCGCTTTCCTACAGAGTTTCCGGGGCCGCCTCCCTTAAACCGGACCAGTAAGGACTTTGAATGAATCGTCCTTCCTTACCGTATAATGTTGCGCTATGGCCGACCCCTCCATTTCTTTCCCTCCGACGGACTCGTTTTTAGAATCAATGCGGCAGATAGGCGATCCGCTGGCCGATGGCGTTATTGCTGAACTCTTCGAGAAGTCTGAAATTGGCGCTGTTAACAGTCTGATGAAGAATTTGATCACGAATGAGTTTCCTGAGCCGGAAAGCCTGCCCGCCGTGGTGCGGGATTACCTCACGAAAACTGACAAGCTTCCGGAGTGGGCGGATGCCAACCTGATTACAGCGGGCGAACAGGTGTTCTGGCGTTATGGCCCCAAGCTGATTCTTATTCTGCACTGCTATTCGCTGCCGTTCGACTACCTGGACCGGAATGGAGTGCAGGTGCTGGCGCTCACAACAAGACTGGCCAGCAATCCGAGCCGCCGCGTCGTGGAAGTGGCGCAGTTTCTGGTGGATATTATGCAGGCAGGCGGCCTGACAGAGCCGGGAGGAAGAGGGCGGCGGGCCATTCAGAAGGTGCGGCTGATGCACGGGGCCGTTCGCAAGCTGGCAGCCAGCGCGCCTACCTGGAAAGCCGAGTATGGCCTCCCGCTCAATCAAGAAGATTTAGCCTTAACGCTGATGTCATTTTCTTCGATTATTGTTGATGGACTGGAAAAGCTCGGTGTCACGCTTTCGGATTCCGACCGCGAAGCGTATTTACATCTCTGGCTGGTAGCTGGTCATCTGCTTGGTATCCGGCAGGACCTGCTTCCACCTCATTTTGATAGCGCCCAAGCACTCGCGGCCGCAGTGGCCAGACGCCAGTTTGGGCCTTGCCCCGAAGGCAAGGATATGACGCGAGCGCTGGTCCAGATGATGGCGAATGCGCTGCCGGGAGATGTTTTCAGAGACGTAGCGCCCTTATTGATCCGTCATTTTCTGGGTAAGGAGTGGACCGCATGGCTCGGGATCGAGGAAGACGCTTTTGTTCAAATGTTGTCTGCCCCGCTGCACTTTTTGGGAATTGAATCCAGTAAATTACTGCACGATTCCGCGACACTGAGCCGACTGGCAGAGCATGTTGGGCATCTCCTGATCGAGTCGCTTATATATATCGCGCGCGGCGGCAATCGTCCCAGTTTCAGCATTCCCATGCAACTGCGGCAACAATGGGGAGTGAACTGGCTGTCGTAGGGCATTTCACCTGCTGGGCTATACACTATCCACTTTTCGGAGTTGTGAACAGGGAGGCGAAGCACTAAGCTCAGGTCTTCGCCTCTTTTCGAGCATCCCCTTTTAGCGGGACTTTACGGTAGGTGATGCTCTTAGCTCAATAAGGTTGTCGAGCAGGCCCTCGAAGCCGCCAGTCACTGTTAAGCAATCTACTTTCTCGACCAGCTTTTCCAGCGTCTCCAACTCCTTCAAGCGCACGAGAATCAGATT
>JBJMGL010000296.1:0-7928 GCA_045807985.1 Bryobacteraceae bacterium | reverse complement strand
GATTTATTACTCGGCGCAAATCTTCTTTTTCGGCGCTGAGTTTACTCATGCTTATGCTCAAGCCTATGGAACGGAAGCCGGAGCCGGAGCGAAACAGCCGAACGCGCAAGAAACTGCGAAGCCTGACGGAAAGGCACAGGTCATCAGAGAAGAAGCGCCGAAGAGCGTAGCCGCTGCAGTCAGTTCATCTACTCCCCCCTTTTTGCCTGTGCGCGCCAGCACGGCTTTTCCCGCACAAGAGCCCAGTGCGCCTTCTTCCCCGACTGTTGTCAAACGAAATGCTGATGAAGCACAGAGCCTGCCTGTCCGTCCGTCTCCGGTAATGCTTCCCTCACAAAAGACAAAACCCCGGCTCCTGATGGCTGTGGGGCTAGGTTTTGTGCTCGGACGAGTGTTCAGTGCCCACAAAGACGGCAAGGGCCAGCCATAAATCAGCCGTCAAAATTCCGGTTATTGTTTTGATTTCAGACACGCCGATGCAAATTGCGCGACGGCTGCATCATATCTTTCGTTTTGCTCCAGCAAGCCATAGTGCGCTGAAGGGCTTATTTTCTTCAATTCGGCTTGCGGTATTGTGTTTTGCATATGCTCGCTGGCGCTCGGAAGCGTTGTTGTATCCTGCTGCCCCACGATGATCAATACAGGAACCTTGACTCGAGGCAACACAGGCGTGGCATCCCAATGAAACATTCCCAGCGTGCCGCGGGCGACGACGGCTGGCGAAGACTCGTATTGATAGCGCGAAACGAGATCTAATTGACCGCGCGTTTCCGATCCAGCAAATGAGCTATGCGCGTTCATGAGGTGCGCGGTGCCGTTCTCGTAGCTCAACCAGTTCATCAGGCGCACCAGGGGCGACAAGGGAATCATGGCGTACAAAAGCGGTTCGGCTATGGGCTTCTGAATAGCTTGCGAGAAGCCGCTATTTTTCGTTGTCTTTACTGGGTTGGTGTAGCTGGTATCCAACTGTACAATTCCGGCAATCTGCGCGCCGAGAAGGTCGGGATAAAGGCGGCAAAAGGTGAGATTGATCATGCCTCCGATACTGTGCCCGACCAGCACTACGGGTTTTCCGTTCGCAAGCGGCAGAACGGAATGAAGATCGGACGCCATTTTCTCCAGAGCGAAATTTCGGTTGTCCGGCTGAGCGGATTCACCTAGTCCTGGAAGATCCCAAAGGATGAGCCGAAAGCGATCAGCCAGGTGCCGTTTGGCGTAATACCACTCCGTGCTGTTTGTTCCCCAGCCGTGTGTCAAGACCAACGCGGGTGCATCCGGCGGGCCATAAAGTTCGGCGTGAATCTTTGTTCCATCGGGCCGTGTGATGGTTTGAACCGTTCCCGCGCGCATGGCAGTGGGTTCCTCCCGGCCAATAGGAAAGGCGAGTTTCACGATGTGACGGCCCGCGAAGCTCAAGAGCAGGAGAACGAATCCCACGATGAAAGGGGTTAATATGGCCGGATCACTAAGCGGTTTGGCGGGAGCAGCAGAAGTACCGCCGATGTGAGATTTCGCGGCAGATTCCTGACGAGACCGATCATCTCTCCGGGCAGAACGGTTATAGCGGGCCAGTTTGCGTAGCGCCCGATAAAGCAAAAGGATGCCACCGGCGAGCAAGGCCAGAGAAAATAAGCCAACAAGCCAATTAATGAGCAGCGGAATCGGTAGCGTTAGCATTGAGGTCTTTCTGTTTTCGGTTGTGTGAGCAAGAGTGTTTCCTTTGTCATAATGGCTGACGATGAGTGTTGCTATTCCCAGCTTTGAGCGTGAGGAAGTGGCGCTGTTGGTCAGCGCCGTCGAAAAGGCCCTTGAGCATCTGCGCCAAGCCAATGAGCGAGTAGGCGGCAACGACCCTGAGCTGATCGAATACGGGCGTCGGTATGCTGTGGTCTTGCAGAAGCTGAATGCCGTCGTGAATGGCTGAGTCTCCTCACCTTCGGCGGCTCAAGAGTAAGAAGATCAGAGCTATTACCACGAGGAGGCCCAGACTGCCTGGCCAGAAGAACCAGCCGCCTCTGCTGCTATAACCACCCGCCACAATACAGGCGGATTGCGTCATTGCCAGTACTACGGTCAGCAGTGTGATTCGTTTCATGAACTCAATGGTTGGAAGAGAAAACACGCCTGCTTGTTTCGCGTCGATCAGGAATTCTTTGCGAATGTTTAGCTAGTGTTTCGACATCCACAAAATAGAAAGAGTTATGGAAACAGGATTGTTGGCCGAGTCCAAGGTTGCTATCGAATATTTGGCACGTGGCGTGGAGTTCGCAGCAGCGCTTATTATTGCCATAGCTGCTATTGAAGCGACGATCAAATCGTTGGTTCTTTTTATTCAGCGCGGCGCTCCGCCAGAGCGGAAAAACGAGGTCAGGCTGACACTCGGACGCTGGCTGGCGGTTGCCTTGGAATTTGAGCTGGCTGCCGATATTCTCAATACGGCGGTTACACCGACGTGGGAAGATATCGGGAAATTGGCCGCAATTGCCTCCCTTCGTACCGCTTTGAATTATTTTCTGGAGCGGGAAATTCAACAAGAATCGAAGCCTGAACAACGCCGGGCGGAGCAGATTACGGTGGGCGTGCATGCCGGTTCCCTGCGGTCTTAAACAGATCTATTCATAGCTATGTCCGTGAGCATTGAAAGCCAGTGGATTGCGGTTGGGGGCGCAGCGATTGAGTTGCTTGCTGCCCTGGTTGTCGCGTTTCATGCCTGCTGGGCGCTGGTTGCCATCGTACAGCATTATGAAGCGGACCGGCCCCGTTTGATTATTGCCGACGGGGTTCTGGCGGCTCTGGGGTTTAGCGTAGCGGGCACGTTGTTGAAAGCGCTGGCGCTGCAGAGTTGGCGGCAAATTGGGATGTTTGCTTTTGTTTTGGCGCTTCGGACGTTATTGAAACAAGTTTTCAAGCGGGAGCGAGAGCAGATGGCAAAACGAGTACTAGTCCCGTAAACCTTCCATGTCACAAGATAATCCAGCAAACATCTTACTAGTGAAGTGTTTTGGGCTGGAGGGTCCATGGATTTTAGAGGAGGCATCCGCCTCACTCTTACCGGTTTACTGCTCGTATGGTCTGGTTTAGGCCAGATTCAGAACCAACCCGATGACGGGCAATGGGTCATGGCGCCGAAAAACCATGCCAGTACCCGCTACAGCAGCCTGAATCAAATCAACACCGAAAACGTTCACAACCTTAAGCCCGCCTTTGAATTCTCGACTGGCACAACACGAGGAAATGAGGCCGCGCCACTGGTCGTGAATAACACGATGTATATCGTGACGCCGTTCCCGAATTATCTGTACGCGCTTGACCTTACAAAGCCCGGTGCGCCGATGAAGTGGGTTTACCAGCCAAACCCTTCCCCATCCGCGCAGGGCGTAGCCTGCTGTGACACGGTCAATCGCGGCGCCGCTTATTACAAAGGCAGAATCTATTACAACACGCTCGATGTCCAGACGGTAGCGGTGGATGCGAACACGGGCAAGGAGGTCTGGAGAACCAAGCTGGGCGACATCAATATGGGCGAATCGATCACCATGGCTCCGATTGTTGCGAAAGGCAAGGTGCTCGTCGGGAATAGCGGCGGTGAGTTCGGTGTCCGCGGCTGGCTTGCTGGTCTGGATGCTGACACCGGCAAAATCGCTTGGCGCGCTTATGCAACCGGGCCTGATAAGGACGTGCTGATCGGGCCCAACTTTAAGCCGTTCTACCAAAAGGACCGGGGAACGGATCTGGGGATGAAGACTTGGCCTGGTGAGACCTGGAAAGTCGGCGGTGCGGCTGCCTGGAGTTGGATTTCCTATGATGCGGATCTGGATCTGTTCTACTACGGCACTTCTAATCCAGGTCCCTGGAATCCTGAGCAGCGCCCTGGCGATAATAAGTGGGCCTGTACGATATTCGCGCGAAGACCGGAGACCGGTGAAGCCGTGTGGGCTTATCAGATGACCCCGCACGACCTGCACGACTACGACGGGATCAATGAGAATATCCTGCTGGACCTGACAATTGGAGGCAGTCTCCGTAAGGTGCTGGCTCATCCCGACCGGAACGGCTTTATGTATCTGATTGATCGTCAGACTGGCGAAGTCGTATCGGCAGAAAAGTTTGGCTACGTCAACACAAGCGAAAGCGTTAATGTAAAAACAGGCGAGCTCAAAAACAACCCGACCAAGGAGACTGGTTTTAAAACCGTCCGTGATGCTTGTCCCGCTCCACCCGGATTGAAAGACTGGACGCCGTCCTCCTTCTCGCTTAGAACGGGACTGATTTACCTTCCTCATAACAACCTCTGCTATGAATCTCAGGGTACGCAGGCCAACTACATCGCCGGAACGCCTTTCGTCGGGATGAAACTTCGCATGTACGCAGGTCCCGGCGGCAATCGCGGGATTTTCTCCGCCTGGGACCCGGTTAAGGCCAAAACCGTTTGGAGCATTAATGAGATGTTCCCAGTTTGGAGCGGTACTGTAGTCACCGCAGGGGATGTTGTTTTCTATGGCACCATGGACGGCTGGTTTAAAGCCGTCGACGCCAGAAGCGGAAAGCCGCTCTGGCAGTTCAAGGTTGGCTCTGGAATTGTGGGTCAGCCTGTTACGTACAAAGGACCGGACGGCAAGCAGTATATCGCTATTCTTTCCGGTGTCGGAGGCTGGTCGGGTGCAGCGGTTTCGGGTGGTTTGAACGGCGTTGACGGTACCGGAGCTCTAGGGTTCTTAAATGCCATGTCGGACCTCGGCAAATACACAACCAAGGGCGGGATGCTTTATGTGTTCTCGCTTCCTTAGTCTTTCGAGCTTTTTGTTCCTGGCGGTGCTGCCCTGTGTCGCGGAAGGCGCAACTACTTTCCGCGTCTGTGCCGATCCGAACAACATGCCGTTTTCCAATGAAGCGGGTCAGGGATTTGAGAATAAATTAGCCGAGCTCATCGCCGCAAAGCTGGGCGCAAAACTTGAGTACATCTGGTGGTCGCAACGAAAGTCTTTTATTAAAAACTCGCTGGATGAGGGAAAGTGTGATGCGCTGATGGGAGTACCTTCAGCGCTCGATTCCGTAAGCGTGACGCGGCCCTATTACCGGTCCACCTACGTCTTTGTGTCGCGCCGTGACCGCAACCTGCATATCACCTCGTTAACCGACGAGCGATTGTCTCAGTTGCGAATTGGAATCCACATTGTGGGTGATGACTACGCGCCTCCAGCTTTTGCCCTGTCACGCCGAGGCATTACGCAAAATGTTGTGGGCTTCAGTCTCTTTGGCGAGTATGGCGAAGCCAATCCGTCGCGCAAGCCTGTCGATGCTGTCGATCGTGGAGAGGTGGATGTGGCGATCGTCTGGGGGCCTATCGCGGGCTACTTCTCCCAAATGGCCAAGTCGCCACTCGATATCGAGCCCGTTTCTCCCCCAACTTTTCTCGGAGTTCCTTTTACCTATGACATGTCCATAGGCGTTCACAAAGGTAATGAAGCATTGAAAAAAATATTGGACGACGCTCTGCAATCCGAATCCGCCGTTCTACGAGAGATCCTGTTGCAGTATGGTGTTCCCCAGGTGCATTGACGGAGAGGACACAGTGCGAATCAGCTGCACAATTTTTCTTGGCTGCCTCTTACTAGTTTCTTGCCAGCGCGAGAAGCGTGATATTCAGCCGTCGCCGGCACGCCTTGCCATTTTTGGCGATGCTGCCCGGCAGAGCGATTTACGTCCTGGCGGTCCCGTCCGCCCACAAGCTGTAGTTAACAATCCCTATAACGGTAGTGGCTACGATGTTTCCGAAGGCCAACGGCTTTATAACTGGTACAACTGCAACGGGTGTCATTTCGACGGGGGTGGCGGCATTGGGCCGCCGCTGATTAAAACTACCTGGATCTATGGCGGTGAACCGGCAAACATCTTCGACACCATAGTAAAAGGTCGGCCTAATGGTATGCCTTCCTGGGGCGGGCGCATTCCGGAATATCAGATCTGGCAAATCGTCACCTACGTTCGCTCCATGAACGGACAGCAACCGACGTCGGCAACTCCAACACGCCCCGATACCATAGAAAGCAATCCGCAAAACCTGCAAAACCGCACGACCGGAGAGACGAAATGACTCGTGCGAGAGTGCGCCCGGCAAGCACGATAGAGGCCGCTTTATTGGCTTTCAGTCTCGTTGCGCTAACATCCTGCGCCGGGCATCAGCAATCCATCGTAGATCCAGCCGGGCCGCAATCGGGCAAGATTGCCGCGTTGTGGTGGTTTTTCCTGTTCTTGCTTTCCGCTATCTTTATTGCGGTCATGGCGTTCATGCTTTGGACTCTTACGGAGCGCCACCGTCAAATCGAAAAAGAACGACTGCCTGAGAGCACGCACAGACCGCCCGAAGCGACAGAATCCAAGCTGAAGCGTGTTGTCACGGGACTGACGATTGCCACCGTGCTCATTCTGTTCGTTCTGATTGTAGCTAGCGTCGGTACGGGCAAAGCCGTCTCAGAGCTCGGAAACGGGAAGAAGAGATTGATTGTCGAGGTGACTGGGAATCAGTGGTGGTGGCAATTTCGCTACATGAACAGCAATCCTAGCCAAATCCTCGTCACCGCTAATGAGATCCACATTCCCGTGGGGCGGCCCGTGCTGATTCGCGGCATGTCGAATGATGTCATCCACAGTTTTTGGGTGCCGAACCTGCACGGTAAGCGGGACCTGATTCCCTCTCGCATCACAACGGAATATATTCAAGCCGACCAGCCGGGTATCTATCGCGGACAATGCGCGGAGTTTTGCGGTTTACAGCACGCCCACATGTCTTTCTACGTGATTGCCGAGCCGGAAGAAAAATTTAAGGCATGGATGCAGAGTCAACTTCAGCCCGCTGCTCCACCTTCCGATCCGGTCCTACAGCATGGCCAACAGACATTCCTCAATTACGAGTGTGTCTTTTGTCATCAGATCCGCGGCACCACCGCTGCAGGGCAAAATGCGCCGGATTTGACTCACTTTGGCTCACGGCGCAGCATTGCGGCAGGCACCATGCCGAACAACCTAGGCAATCTGAGCGGCTGGCTCGTAAATCCGCAAAGGATCAAACCGGGCAATCACATGGCTACGATAGCCGTGAACTCGGAGGACCTGCAGCCGCTCGCTCAATATCTGGAGAGTCTCAAATGAGCGCCACACAAGATGTTTTTCCCCGCATTGCCAACGAACAGGAAGAACTGAATCTTTTAGATAAAGTGTGGCGTCATCCTCGCGGCTTCTTTGGGTGGCTGTCCTATACGACCCATCAAGCCATAGGAATGCGCTACATCGTGACCGCCTTTATTATGCTTCTTGTGGGCGGCATAGAAGCGCTGCTCATGCGCACGCAGTTGGCGCGTCCGGACAATACCTTTCTCAGCCCGGATCGCTACAACGAAATCTTCACCACGCATGGCACGACCATGATGTTTCTCTTTGCCGTGCCGGTGATGGAGGGCATGGCAGTTTACCTGGTGCCGCTCATGGTGGGAACCAGAAACGTTGCATTTCCGCGTTTGAACGCATTCGGATATTGGCTGTATCTTGGCGGTTGCCTTTTCCTGTATTGGGGTGTTTTCACAAACGCCGCGCCGGATATGGGCTGGTTCGCTTACCCTCCCCTCTCCGGCCCACAATTCACGCCTGGCAAGCGAACCGATTTTTGGGCACAAATGATCACATTCACGGAAGTATCGGCTCTCTGTGTAGCCACGGAGATCGTTGCCACCGTCTTCAAGATGCGTGCGCCGAGAATGTCGCTCAATAGAATCCCGCTCTACGTCTGGTCGATGTTGATCCAGTCCTTCATGGTGATCTTTGCCATGCCTGCCATCGTGGTTGCGAGTTCGTATCTGCTTTCAGATCGCACTGTTGCGACTCACTTTGTGAATCCCGCGGAAGGGGGAGATCCGCTCTTATACCAGCATGTG
>JBJMGL010000295.1:0-3368 GCA_045807985.1 Bryobacteraceae bacterium | reverse complement strand
GTGAACGCAAGTACCGGCGGTGCTCACCTGATAGGCACAACCCATCTTCCGGTCATCCCGTTCATCCCGGGTACCCCAAACGCGGACGGAACCGTCAACATCTTCAACGAGACTCTGTTCAGCGCTGGGGGAAAGCTCTACGCCACCTTGGATGCTGACATACTCGACCGCAGTGTGCCTGTGATTACTCCGGTAGTCAATGCAGGGCTTTATGAAATCGATCCAAACAGTGGAGTCGCAACCCTGGTGAACCCTACAGAGTTAATAATCATATCCGCACTCGACATCAACGGAACGGTGTACGGATTCGCAGGCAACGCCGAAGCACAAAGTCACTCCCTGATCCTCGATGTGGCAAGCGGGAATACCAAGTTCATAACGAATGTAGACCCTGCTGCGGGCCTTATATTCGGAGCAACCCCAGTCCCGGAGCCTGCCTCCCTGCTCCTTGCCGCTTTCGGAATTGCCGCAATTACATTTTGGAAGCTGCGAAGAGCGTCGCACGCAAGTTGATTCCACCGACTTACCTGTAGGACTTGATCAGGAATAAGTCACGGCGTTTAGCAATAATGTCCCGTTGATCGACCAAATCGGAAGTTGAGGTTTGCGAGTTGGGGTCTCCGAAGCGTAGCGAGCCGAGCGCCTTCGCCAAAGCTGCCACTTGCGCAAACCATCGTTTGGCAATGAAACCGCAGACGCGCTGTTTTCAGGCGTTTCCGCGTTGCAGAACTCTGTTGCACAGTTAAATTCGTTGGCAACAGGATCGCGCAATGGCATATGGCTGGACGGAAGCCGCATATGAGTGGGTTTTTGGACGCAATCCTTACCGAGACCCGATAACGGCTTCAAACTCAGAAAGCGGCTTGGTGTTCAATACATCCGAGGCTTCCAGCCAGCCTCGCCGCGCCATGACAACTCCGAACCGTATATTTTGCAGATGTTTCGGCAAATGGGCATCGGTCGAGATCGTAAAACAACAGCCTTTGCGTTTAGCCACTCGAACAAGCTGGCCCGATAAGTCGAGCCGTTCCGGGCTCGCGTTAATTTCAAAGGCGACGCCACGCTCGGCAGCCTTCCCGGCAATGTGCTCGAAATCATAGGAATAGCCCTCACGCTGCAAGAGAATGCGCCCGGTGCCGTGACCAAAAATCTTCAAAGAAGGCGATTGGAGAGCCCGCAGTAAACGGTCCGTCATCTCGGATTTTTCCAGATTGAAGTAACTGTGAACGCTGCCGATCACCAGATCAAGTTCGGCCAGAGCGTCTTCCGCAATATCCATGGAGCCGTCACGCAGAATGTCGCATTCCAGGCCGGAAAAAACGCGCAGCGGAAGTCCATCGCGGTTCAGCTCGCGAACTTGGCGCGCAAATGCCACAACACGTTCCTCATTCAAACCATTTGCCATGGCGAGCGCCTTCGAATGATCCGTAATGGCAATATATTCGTAGCCAAGCGCGGCGGCTGCCTCCGTCATTTCGTGAAGTGTTGCTTTACCGTCGGACGCAATCGTGTGCATATGAAGATCACCGCGAAGATCCTCACGGCGTATTAAGTTCGGCAGTGTGCCGTTCTGCGCGGCCTCCAATTCGCCGGAGTTCTCGCGGATCTCGGGCGGAATCCATGCGTAGCCTAAACGCTCATAGATTTCCTTTTCGCTCTCACCCGCTACCCGCTCATTGCCTTCCAAAGTAAACAACCCATATTCGTTCAGGCTGAAACCCTGCCTGATCGCGTTGGTTCGGAGGACGACGTTATGTTCCTTGCTGCCCGTAAAGTACTGCATGGCAGCGCCAAAGCTCTCCTGTGGAAGCGCGCGAACATCCACTTGCAAACGCTCCAGCCCAAAAAGAACGCTAGCTTTGTTCGGACCTTGGCCCAGTACTTCCTGCGTTTTCGGGTGATGAACAATATGGTTGAGTGTTTCCACAGCACCGGAACCAGTGGCCAACAGATCAACATCACCAATCGTCTCGCGCCCGCGGCGGAGGCTGCCGGCAGCTTTCACCTTTCCGACGCCGGGCAGCGCCGATATTTCAGCGATCAGTTCGTCCGCCATGCGGCAAGCGAAATTTAGCAGGAACCGGCCTGCGCTCTTGCGGTAGGTTTCGATGCCGCGCAGGACCTTCTCTTCGAGCTTCGCGCCCATGCGAGGCAGTTCGCGCAGCTTGTGTTCACGGCAGATACGCTCCAAGTCATCGACCGTCTTAACGCCATAATGTTCGTAAAGCAAAGCAATGCTTTTCGGACCGAGTCCCTGGATCTTCAGCAGCTCTAAGGCAGAAGCAGGATATTTGGCGAGCATCTGATCGCGGCGCTCAAACGATCCACGCTGGCAAATTTCAGTCAGTACAAAAGATAGCCCTTTGCCAATGCCAGTGATGTCGCTTACCTTCCGCTCCGGATTGAATACGATGTCACAGATACGCTCCGGGTGGGACGCAATGATGGAAGCGGCATTACGGTAGCTGCGGATACGGAAACCGTCCTCACCGGCAACCTCCATTAAGTCGGCAGTTTCAGAAAGCAGTTGAACGATGTCTTTGTTTTCCATGTGACGGGTAATTGGAGAGAGGCGCCATGCCAGGCTCGACATGCACCAGCACATCAGCGACCCAGGGAAGATTATCTCGAATCGCATGCTTCACGGCAGCAGCAATATCGTGCGATTCGCGCACCGTCATTTCAGGATTAACTTCCAGATGAAGATCAACATGGTACTTCAATCCTGTCCGGCGGGCAAAACACTTTTCAATCGCCAATGCGCCAGGAACGCCCAGGGCGGCTGCACGAATCTCGGCCATCTTCGCCGGCTCAGGCATGGTATCCAGGAGCTGATCCACGACACGGCGCACAACCTGGATCGATAGAAAAAAAATGATAATCCCGATCAGCATACCGCCAATCCGGTCAGCCACTCCAAAACGAGCGGGATTGATCAATACGAATCCAGTGCTGACCAGAGCAACAACCGTGGACAACAGATCAGTTATGTCGTGCCAGGCATCAGCTTGGAGGGCTGTACTGTCTATTTTCCGGCCTACGTGGAATTTAGTCGAAGCAAGCGCGCTTTTGAGAAGGATCGCGGCAAGTAGCGGACATAACGTCCAAAGCTGAACTCTACTCCCCTCGGAAATCCGAAGCAGGCTATTGGTGAAAATGCCCGCGCCGGTTAGCAGCAAGATCGCCCCAACCCCTAAACCGGCCAATGTTTCGTACCGGCCATGTCCATAGGGGTGCTCATCATCAGGCGGTTTGCTGGCAAGCCATAAACCCGCATAAACAATCGCTGACGAGAAAACATCGCTCGCTGTTTCAAAGCCGTCCGAAGTAACGGAAGCGGAACCACCGGCCATTCCCACCCAAATCTT
>JBJMGL010000294.1:0-26507 GCA_045807985.1 Bryobacteraceae bacterium | reverse complement strand
GCGATTTCCTGGGCCGCTACGTCATGCACTGCCATAACGTGGTGCATGAAGACCACGCCATGATGATCCGCTGGGACATTGTTCCATAACTGCTTAATACGGGTGCCTTGTAAAACAAGGTGCCCTCAACTATCAATAAACAGGTCAAAAGAGGAACTTATATGAATCGCAGGAATTTTTTCAGAAATTTGGGCGCGGCCGCCGCGCCGGGCACCGCTCTGGCGCTCAGCAGCACAGTGGCATCAGCGGACATCGTCCGCGCCGTGGGAACAGGCAAGCGGAATATTCCGAATGTCGAGGTGACAAGTCAGGACGGAAGCAAATACCGCTTTTATGACGACTTAATCAAAGACAAGACCGTCCTGATCAATTTCTTTTACGCGAACTGTGTCGGAATATGCCCGCGCATGACAAGCAACCTTGTAAAGATACAGAAAGCCCTGGGAGATCGCGTGGGGCGTGACATATTCATTTATTCAGTCAGTTTAAAACCCGAACAGGACACGCCCGAAAACCTTGACAGTTACGCGGAAATGCATGGCATCAAGCGCAACTCGGGCTGGCTGCTGTTGCGCGCGGAACGGCCTAACATGGAACTGCTTCGAGAAAGGCTTGGGTTCAAAGACTCCGACCCGGTGCTTGACGCCGACCTAAACCAACATACCGGGCTTCTTCGCTTCGGCAGCGACGTGTACGATCGATGGTCTGCTTACCCGCTTCTCGGGAAAGTAGAAACGATTACCCAGTTAGTGCTCGAGCTAGATCCTAACACTCCGCGCCGCAGGATTTACTGAGGGCTGTGGACGTGGAGTAAGACACGAATACGTTTGTAGTTACAAGTTATGCTTCGCCAGCTACTGTTGCTAACGGCACTGACGGGTGTGTTGTCGGCCCAAGGAGACGTCTACCTCCAACAAGGGGATCGCGTTCTTTTTTGTGGAGCTTCAAAGGACCAGCGGCGACTGGACCTGACCTTCCTGCAAACCTATGTTGCGACTCGCTTCCCGCAAAGCGAGATCAGGATCGATTACTCCGATTCGGATACGTTCAAGAATGGCAGCGGCAAAACGCCTAGCGTCTTGCTAGCGCTGCTTCCGGCGTATTCTTCGGATAGTGGCAAGTTGCAGCCAAGCGCCGCAAGTTGCTTACAAACGTTGGTAACAGCCAAGGCTGCGCAACCATCAACTCGAATCGCCGCCATTGTATTCGATAATTTGCAGCCTGGTGAATCGCCGGGTCCGAATCAAGTTGAAACTGTCTTTCACGTGGGGCGCGATCCGTTCAACGGGAATAGCGGGCCTGACCAGCCTGACCAAGCCGCTGGCCTCGCATCGACACTGCAGCTCCTGCGACTATGGAATGCGCCGGCAACCGTCAATTCAGTGGAAATAGACGTGCCCACCCAGTCAATAGCCGCAGAGAACACGACCGTGCGAGAACTGGCAGCGGATCGGTTTGTCGGGTGGACTCAGGATGAAAGAGCCTTACCACTGCCGCTCGCCTATGTGGCCGAATCGGCCCCTTTCAATGGTTCTGTCCAAAATATCGACTCCCAGCGTTTGAGAGTGACTGGCCTGCTTGGTTCGAAGTACGCGCTCACCATCGACGGAGAGCGCATTGGAATCCTGACAAAGGACGAACTGGAGCGAGGCGTAAATCTGGCTCTGTTTCCCACACCTATGACCAAGCAGGCCGACCGTGTGCTTGCGTTGACACGGGACTATATGAATTCCCGTTCAAAGGATCAAGAAAAGTTTGCGGAAGAATTGCGTTCTACCGCGAAACCTCAGACTCATGATTATGAACTGCAGCCTTTAAGTGAGAACTGATGCCTGGATATATGCGTACGTTCTCTTCTATTACTCCATCTTCCGTACCTGCTGCCTTGTTAATGTACCCAGATACTTTCGTAAAGCCTGTCCGGTTACCGGATGCCGGATTTCCGGCACAATTTCCAGTAAAGGCTCCAACACGAATCGTCGCTCCGTCATACGTGGGTGAGGAATAGTCAAGCACGGAGTATCAATCGCAGCATTATCGAACAAAAGAATGTCAATATCAATCACGCGAGGTCCTCTGCGCACAGCGCCTTCTCTCACTCGCCCCACCTCGCGCTCAATTCGCTGCAATACCCTTAGCAACTGAACAGGAAACAGCCGGGTTTCACATTCCACAACAATGTTTAAAAACCAAGGCTGCCGGATAACGTCCTGCGGCTCTGTTTCGTAAACAGAAGATCGCCGTTGAACGCTGATTTTTTCTTGTTCTAAATAAGCCACGGCACGCTGCAGATGAAGCTGCCGGTCGCCTAGATTGCTGCCAAGTGAAAGGTAAACGGATTTAATAGGCACCGCACGGTAGCCCTATTGGGCGCTAGAAAAATCCTCTCACGAAGCTATAGCGGTTTGCGTTTGAGTCGAAGCCATTGCCCGCAGCCTGGGCGACGGTCTGCTCCCGCATTTGGGGGCGCTCTTCCCTTTCTTCCGCAAACAGTGTACCTCGCTTTGCAGGCAGGGTTTATCCGATAATCTTCTTCTATGGCAATCCCGACTGTCTTCATTTCGTCCACGGCCGAGGATCTGAAGGACTATCGCGAGGTGGCTCGCGACGGCGCGATCTCTGCCGGATTCCATCCCCAGATGATGGAGTACTCCGTGGCGAGCGGAAAGAAGCCGCCGCTGAAAAAGTGCCTGGACGATGTCGCTGGGTCCAATGTGTTGGTGGTGATTGCGGCCCATCGGTATGGGTGGGTGCCGCCAGACCAGGCGGCGGGCGAGTGCCGAAGCATCACTTGGCTGGAGTGTTTAGAAGCCGAGCGCTGCGGGAAAGAGATCCTGGCGTTTCTGATTGACAAGAACCACCAGTGGCCGACCGAACTAAGGGAAGCCTATCGGATTATGGAGGCCGTCCAGAAGGGTGAGAAAGCAGATCTCGAATTATTACAAGAGGTTCAGCGCAATACTGCCCAATTGGAGGAATTCAAAAGCTGGCTCAACAGTCGCGGAACTCGGGCGGCGTTCACCACTCGCGAAGACCTGCGCGGTAAAGTGGAAAGCGCTTTGCGGGAGTGGAAAGGCGATAGTGGCGGGAGTGGCGACCCGGGGCGGTATCTCGCGTATCTCCGCGAACAGATCGGGTGGATTGATATTCGCGGTCTCAACGTCGGGAGCGGGAAAGTAAACCGCTTCCCGATTGAGGACCTCTACATCCCGCTCACCACGGCGGGCTCGCTGGAGGACGGAAACACCCGGCGAAGGGAACGCCCGAACGAAAGCTCTTTCTGCTCGATGAGGCACTGGCCCAGGCACGGCTCGTGATTGTGGGCGATCCCGGCTCGGGAAAAACCACCTTTCTGCGGCGGCTGGCGCATCGCCTCTCGCAGTCCGCCAGCCCATTCCCGATTTATATCCGCATTGCAGAACTGACGGAGCATATCCAAAACTGCAGGACGGGACCGGGGCGGCCCACCACAGCGGAGTCGCCGGCGTGGATTCCGCATTTTCTGCAGGCGCGCAATCAGGAGATGCGTTGGGGACTAGGCGAGAACTTCTTCGAGAAGAAGCTGGATGAGGGCTCTTGCCATCTGATGCTGGATGGACTGGATGAAGCGCCCAGCGCTACCGAACGGGCGCGCATGGCGCGGCTCTTTGAAAATGCCACGCAAGCCTACCCGAAGTGCCGTTTTGTGGTCACCACCCGCCCGCTGGCCTACGTGGGTCTCGGCATACTGGACCGTTTTCAGACCGCACACATTGAGCCATTAGAGACCGACGCCGTGGAGACGTTTCTGCAGCATTGGTGCGCCGGTCTCTTTCCAGGAAGCGCGGAGGCAGCGGCGGGACATCTGAAGGAACTCAGCGAAGCGCTGAAGGAACGCGCTGAGATCAGAAGGATGGCGAGCAACCCGGTGATGCTGACGGCGCTGGCGGTGGTGCATTGGAACGAGAGGCGGTTGCCGGAGCAGCGCGCGGACTTGTATGAATCGATTCTGACGTGGCTGGTGCGGACACGGGAGAAACGGCCCGGGCGAGAATCAGCCGAGCGCTGCCTGCTGTTGCTACAGAGTTTGGCAGCGGCGATGGTGGATGCGCCCGACGGCCGGCAGATTCAAGTCTCGAAAGGATGGGCTGCGGAGGTGCTGAGATCGGAATTTGCACAGTTTCCGGAGGCTGAGCAGTACCGGCGGGCGCAAGCATTCCTGGATCAGGAGGAAGTGGACAGCGGAATTGTCTTGAGCCGGGGCGGCGAAATCCGCTTCTGGCACTTGACGTTTCAAGAGTATCTGGCAGCGCGCCACATGGCAGGGATGACCGACGCCGTGCAGCACGCCCTGTTATTGAAGGAGCAGAAGATTTACCGCCCGGAGTGGCGGGAAGTGGCGCTGCTGCTGGCTGGCGTGATGCGGGTGCGGCAGGGCCCGGCGCGTGTCGACGGCCTGGTACAGGCGCTGCTGGATGATTTGGGCGAACGCCCAGCATTGGCAGACCAGGCCCGGTGTGCGGGTCTGCTGGGAGCGATGGTGCGAGATCTGCGTCCGCTGGACTATCAACCCTCCGATCCGCGATTCACGACCCTGCTGGAGGCGGCACTGGGCATCTTCGACAAAGCAAAAGCTCTGGCCATCGAATTTCCGGTCCGGCTCGCGGCGGCCGAGGCGCTGGGGCAGGCAGGAGATCCGCGGCTGGCTCGTGAGAACTGGATTCGGATGGAGGGTGGCGAGTTTTGGATGGGGGCGCAGAACACTGATCCAGCGGGGCGGAATTACGATCCGGAGGCTTTGGGTGACGAAACACCAGTCCATCGCGTGTTTTTGCGGGAGTACGAGATTGCCAAGTATCCAGTAACCGTGCAGGAATACAAGCGATTCGTTGACGGAGAGGGCTATCATGACCCGCGCTACTGGAAGGCGGGGGGCTTCGGAAGAACCTCACAGCCAATGAAATGGCAGGATCAGGTGCTGTACCCGAATCGGCCGGTTGTGGGCGTGAGTTGGTACGAAGCAGCGGCGTATTGTGCTTGGGCCAGCGTGCGGCTGTTGACGGAAGCGGAATGGGAGCGCGCGGCCCGAGGAACCCAGGGCAGAAAGTATCCGTGGGGAGACGAAGAGCCGGATGCGACGAAGGCGAACTATCTCGATAACAAACCGGGATATCCAACGCCCGTGGGCTTGTATCCCCAGGGGGCGACACCAGAGGGAATTGTTGATATGGCCGGAAACGTTTGGGAATGGGTCAGCGATGAGTATGCCGAGTATGGCAGGGACGTAAGCAGCGGGGAAGAAAATGGACTGGGGCGGGTTTGTCGCGGCGGTTCCTGGGACTACGATCAGTGGTACCTGCGCACGGCGGATCGTATCAGGAGCGGGCCTAAGAACAGGAACAGCCTTATCGGGTTTCGTTGTGCCCGGGACGTGTTCTCTTGATTCTTTTTCTTTTCCTTTGGTTTTGGGGGGAATTTTTGCGCTCGGCCAGGAAATGAAGAAGCCGGTTCGAGGACTCCAATTGGGGCATCAGTCTCAGGAAAGCTCAAATTTATTGAGATAAGAATCATCACAGCTTAAAAGGAGCACCGGGCGACGCCCGGTGGGTTGGGGCAAATCGGCCCACCAGATCTCAAATTGCTTCACTCCGCAAACTCTTCCGCTGTTGACCAGTCGTCTGCTTCGCTGACGGTGTCCGGTTGCTGGCGGTACCCTTCGCGTATTTGCGCAAACTTTTGTTTTTGGATGACTTCTTTAACGATCTGCCGGCAGAGTAACTTTATCAAGCTGGACCAAAATGGAGGCATGTCTATATAGAACGTGATTGCAAGTGATACTACTGTTGGAACAAAGCAGAACTTAAGATTGGTTTTCAAGAGCAAGAGCTTCAGCCAGTGCGCGGTTCAGTTTCTTCATCCTTGCTTCCTTTATTTGTCCAACAAATTGAGTCAGCATCGACTTCGGCAAACTAACCAGTTCATCGCAATGAATGCTGGACTCGTGCTTAAGCCCGTCTTCAACACCAATTGCAACTTGCGTGCTAAGGCCGTCGTAGCGCGAATACACTGGCGCGCAGATAACCGTTGAGAACCTTGAATCAATCAGCAGTTGCCGGCTCACAATGACGAACACCCGTTGCTTTTTGGGTCCCGCGATCCAGGCTTCTTCACGAGATATAAATCACCCCGGCGCATCTACTCGGGAATACTTTGATAGTCCAGAACGTCTGTCGCTTCTTCATTCAGTTGATCAGCAAATTTGTCCAGGATAGCAGCATCCATTGTCCGCTGACGCGCTTTAGCCATCGTAATTAAGTATTGCCGGGCAGCTTTCTCAATAAACTGCGATCTGTTTGAACCAGTGCGATCAATGGCCGCGAGAAGATTACCAGGAAGCGTGATGCACGTTCTGATCTTCATAGGATTATTGTATGATTAGCGCCAGCCCCACTGCTCTTCTGTGCTTCCGCCCGTGCGTGGTAGCATGACCGTCTAGATGGCACTTATCGAACTAAGCACGGGCGCAATTTTCTCGGACGATAGCATTCTCCAGGTTTCCCGTTTTCGCGAGAAAGTTCAACCGGCGGAACCGAACGCCGACGGAGGCACGGACCAACTCACCGAGCGCGACGTCCTGCTGATTGAAATGAAGCAAGGTCCAGCCGAGCGCGTCGAAGGCGAGCACGCCGCGATTGATGCCGCCAAGCTGAAAGCCGCCGGTTTCACGATCGCTGAAGAATAGATACTCACCCGATCAGAATAAGGGGTTCTGTCCCGGGAACTGCGTCCGCCTGGGAACCTGAAAATAATCAAACGCCCGGTCCGTCGCGATCCGCCCACGCGGCGTTCGATCCAAAAAGCCGAGTTGCATCAGATAAGGTTCGTATACTTCCTCGATCGTATCTGCCTGCTCGTCCACCGAAGCCGCTATGGTGTTCAACCCAACGGGACCACCGCCAAAGTTGACCATGATCGTCATCATGATCTTCCGGTCCAGTTCGTCCAGGCCATAGCGGTCCACCTTCAGCAGGTCAAGCGCCGCCTGCGCGACATCGTGATCGATGAACCCATTAGCCCGCACTTGCGCAAAATCACGGACTCTTCGCAGCAAACGGTTGGCAATACGCGGCGTCCCACGTCCCCGTCTGGCAATCTCGCGCGCTGCCTCGTTCTCAATGCCAATTTCCAGCAAACCGGCTGAGCGATTCACAATTTTCGCCAACGTTTCCTCGTCATACGGGTCCAGCCGCAGAACAATGCCGAACCGTCCCCGCAACGGCGCGCTTAACAAGCCCTGCCGCGTGGTCGCCCCCACCGCCGTGAACGGGGGCAGTGAAATGGAGTGAGTTCGCGCCCCCGGCCCCGTTCCGATTAGAATGTCCAGCCGGAAGTCTTCCAGCGCCGAATATAAAATCTCCTCGATGTCCGGCATCAATCGATGGATCTCATCGACAAAGAAAACCTGTTTCGCACGGACATTGCTGAGAATGCCGGTCAGGTCAAGCTTCTTCTGCAATACGGGCCCGGCTGTCTGGTCCATGACCACCGCCAGTTCATGCGCAATGATGCCGGCCAGCGTCGTCTTGCCCAATCCCGGAGGGCCGCACAGGAGCACATGATCCATGGCTTCGCCCCGCCGCTTGGCTGCTTCAATAGCAATGGCAAGCTGTTCCCGCACATGGGGCTGTCCTGAAAAGTCGCTGAGCGTTGTCGGGCGCAGCGCGGCCTCAATTTGCCGTTCGTCTTCTTGAATCACCGGGGAAACAGTATCTTGTGCGCGCACCCAATTCCCACCTTAACCCATGAGCGGAGAGCTTATCTCATCAACCCCATAGCTGCCCGGAAAAACGGCTCAAATTCCTCCGGCGCTCCACGCTCCTTCACTTTCCGCACCGCTTCCTCGGCCGCAGGGCGCGAACACCCCAGGTTCTGCAACGCCGAAAGCACATCCCGCTCCAACACGCTCAAAGCCGGACCAGCCGCTACGGCCCCATCACCCGGCACCGACCCTTCTACCCCCGCCAGCTTGTCTTTCAGCTCCAGAACCATACGCTCAGCAGTCTTTTTGCCGACGCCTGGAATCCTCACCAGCCGTGGAACATCCCCGTTCCGGATGGCCGCAACCAAATCAACTGTCGCCAAACCCGACAGCACGGTAATCGCCAGCTTCGGGCCAATACCGCTGACCGAAATCAAACGCTCGAAGACCGCTTTCTCTTCCGCCGTCGCAAATCCAAACAAGGTGAGCGCGTCTTCCCGGACATGCGTGTAAATCCGGAGGGACACTGGCGCGCCTGTGTTGGGCAGTACCGTATAGGTTGAAATAGGAATAACGACCTCATAACCAACTCCCGCCGCCTCCACAATCACTTCGTTCGGATTTTTCTCAAAAACCGTTCCTCGCAAATGGCCGATCATATTGGATCAATCATTACCAGCATCACATCCACTTACAGAAAACAGCCGGAAAGCCCACGGGCTTGAGCCGTGGAAGGGCTTTTCTCTCGCAAAGATATTCTTAAGTGGCGTTGGTGGCGATTTTGTCCACATTGCCACAAATACGAACACACTGACGGCAACGCGGCCCGGAATATCGGGGCCTGGGTCGGCTTGTTGTGTGCCTGGGAGCCAAGCACGGCGGCGTCCGTAATCGACGTTGCTGCTCCTAGACATGGGGTCGATGACAATCCCCGGAACTCGGTACGCGAAGTCAACCTGCGAGGGTTGGCCCAGCAAGAACGAGAATCCCACGGCCTCGGCTGTGCGGAGTGTCAAACTGAAAGTTCTGATGAAATTACAACAACTTTCCGCTAAGTTGCTGCTCTGCTGCCTGTTCAGCCTTTCCCCTTCCCTTTTTGCGCAGTCAAAGCCACCATCAACAAGCAAGCCTGCGCCCGCACCGGCAGTTGACCCGAAGAAAGTTGCCGCCATCGAGGAGATTTTCCGAATCACCAAGCCGGAATCCATGATGCAAGGTGCGCTAGAGCAGTATAAAGTGGCGTTTCACCAAGCGGCTACGCAGGGTTTTAATCAGGAGGTCCGCAAATTTGGCGATCCCGCTAAGTACCAATCCGACTTCAACAACTTTGAACAGCGGGTTTTCAACCTGCTGGGTCAACGTCTCAACTGGCAAAAAATGAAGGGGCAGTTCGCGCAAGCCTATGCAGATACCTTTACCGCCGATGACCTCTCCGGCATATTAGCTTTCTATCGCTCCCCTGCCGGACAGGCTTACCTCAGTAAGACGCCAGGTCTCATGGCGAAATTTGGCTCGATTGGACAACAGCAAATGGCCGGCGCCGGCCCAGAAATCAACAAAATGATGAATGATTTCATGGCCGATATAAAAAAGCGGAGCGAGGCAAGCCATACTAATCCGCCTGCTAAGAAGTAGATGGCTCGACGTCGTTTTTTCGTCCCGGAGATTCGCCGGAATGGTGCTGAACTGACTGGGTCAGAGGCGGAACATCTCGTCCGCGTGCTGCGAGTGGAAACGGGGCAACGTTTTGAAATATCGGACAATAAAAACGTTTACTTAGCGGAAGTGGAAACGGCCCGTAAATCGGTCGTCGAATTTCGGATCGTGGAGCCAATCGCATCCAAACCAGCGCAGTTTCATTTGACTTTGATTGCGGCTTTATTCAAGTTTGACCACTTCGAATGGATGGTCGAGAAAGCAACGGAGCTAGGAGTTTCCACCATACAGCCTGTCGAGGCCACCCGCACCGAGCGCGGCTTGGCGCAGGCATCAGCCAAACGTTTGCCGCGCTGGGAAAGAATTGCTCTCGAAGCCAGCCAGCAGTCCCGGCGCGACCACCTGCCCCGTATCGAGCCAACGATCCGCTTTGCAAAATCACTGACGACAGCAGCGGATATACGCTTGTTGCTCGACGAATCTGTGGATGCAATGCCGATTCTGCGATGCCTGGGAACGGAACATCCCACGGACGCTCATATAGCCCTGCTCCAAGGGCCGGAAGGTGGTTGGATCGAGGAGGAGCGAAACGCAGCCCTCCTCGCTGGCTGGCGATCCTGCTCGCTTAGCTCAACAATTCTGCGGGCAGAAACCGCCGCCCTAGCTGCCCTGGCCATTGTGGGTGCTTGGGCTGAACAGCCGGGCTGAAGTTTCCGGTATGCCACTTGTGCAATAGTCAATCCCAAATCCGAACAGGCCCGCCTTCTCGAATCAGCTATTTTCCAGTTTTCTATTGGAAACAAACTTGCCCATAGCTTCCGTGCCATGAATCTGAAGTTTGCTTTGCGTTCGCTCCGGCGCTCTCCGGGTTTCGCTCTCCTGTCCGTCTTGATCCTGGCATTAGGGATCGGGGCGAATGCAGCCATCTTTAGCGTGGTCTACGGGGTTGTTCTCAAACCGCTCCGCTACGACCACCCCGAGCAACTGGTCTCCGTCAGTATGGCTTGGCCGGGCGGCTTTCGTTATGGGCAAGTATCGGGTCCTGATTTTCTCGATTTTCGTGCCGGCAGCCAGGCCACCTTTCAGTCGATGGCGGCCTACGCCAATGAAGTGGCCAGCATCGTTGCCAACGGGAAATCCGAGTTCACCGGAGCGGCCGTCATCTCGGAGGACTTTCTCCGTACTATGGGTGTCCAACCAGTAGCAGGACGGGCATTCGTTTCCTCTGATTTCACCGGACACCCTGGGGTGGCCCTGGTGAGCGCAGGATTCTGGCGGCGTCATTTCGGAGATGTTCCGTTTTCTGCCGGACATCTGCTCAAAGTGGTTGGTAAGCAGGTCGAAATTGTTGGCCTTTTACCCGCTGGATTTCATTTTCCGGAGGCGAGCAATACAGAAGTATGGGTTCCGTTTTTGAATGGCTGCAGGACACTGATCGGGGTGCGCACAACTATCACGCGGTAGGAAGGTTGCGGCCTAACAGCAGGGTCGAACAGGCCCAAGCGCAATTAACAGCGATTGCCAGCCGCCTGGAAAAGGTCTACCCTGGCACTAATAAAAGGGCGGGGTTTATGTCACATCGCTTTCCCATTTCACGGTGCGAGGGGTGAAGACCAGCCTCTACATCCTGCTCTTGGCCGTTGCTCTCGTGTTAGTCATTGACTGTGCTAATATCGCCAACCTTCTTCTGGTGCGTGGCAGCGGAAGGCTTCGGGAATTAGCCGTCCGCACTGCCGTGGGTGCGAGTCGTGCTCGTCTGGTCCGACAGCTCTTGACGGAAACGCTGTTGCTGGCTGACGGAGGCGCTCTGGGAGGCATTCTGCTGGCTTACCTTGGCTTGCCGGTCTTGTTGAGGTGGGCTCCGGCGTTCGTCCCGCGTTTGGATGACATCCAAATGAATGGGACCGTGCTGTGCGTTTGTGGAACCGTGGGGCTGCTAGCGAGCGTGCTTTTTGGGCTGGCCCCGGCGATCCACGCCAGCCGTGTGGACCCTCATCGTGATTTGCGCTCGGCAGGCTCACGAGGGGTGGTAGGCGGAACCGTTCTTCGCTTACGGCAGATTTTTATTACCGCCCAAATCGCGCTGTGCCTGGTTCTGCTCGTTTCCGCAGGACTCCTCCTACGGAGTTTTATGGCGCTCACCTCAGTCGATCTCGGATTTCGCTCCGCGAATTTGTTAGTGGCTCATATCAGTGTCCCGGAAGGGGAGAGAAGGGTCGCCGTGGATCGGGTGTTTACCCCTCTACTGGAACAAGCCGCAGCTGATTCTTCCGTCGTCAACGTGGCGCTCAGCCGTAGCTTGCCTAGCGATCCCGATACGCGTTCCACCGTATCCTACATCATTCCCGGCCAGACGCCCGCCGATATGAATACGACTGCGCCACAGGCGGGCGTGAGCGTCATCTCCGGCTCTTACTTTGAGACGGTCGGGATACCACTCTTCTCGGGTCAAACGTTCTCCGCTCGTGATCACGCCGCTGCTCCTCTCACGGTGGTCGTTAATCAGGCTTTGGTCAAGCAATCTTTCCCGAAACAAAATCCAGTGGGTCTGAAAATTTTGTGCGGCTATGACGAGATCAGCATGAAGTGGATGACGGTTGTGGGAGTTGTGGCGGATGCCCGTCTGGATGGCCCGAAGGCCGCGCCCATGCCGGAGCTTTATTTGCCCTATCAGCAGCATCCGACCCTGACATGAGCCTTCTCGCGAAGACTCGCACTGATCCGATTGCGTTTGCTCAACCGATAAGATACTTGACGCAGTCGCTGGACCCAGAAGCAACACTGAAATTCACCACCATGGAAAGCCACCTTGCGGCCACTGTCGCCACACCCTGCTTCAGCAGCGTTCTCGTTTCCGCGTTTGCAGGCCTCGCTATTCTGCTTGCCGCGATTGGCATTTATGGAGTGATGGCTTACTCCGTCACCCAGAGAACCGCAGAAATTGGATTGCGTATGGCCTTGGGAGCCAATCAAGAGGAGGTTCCTTGCAATGATCCTCCAGGAGGCAATGCGATTGGCGGGCGGTGGGTTGTTGATTGGATTAGCGGGCTCGATCATCACCGCGCGGCTCCTGCGTTCTCAGCTTTTCGAAGTCTCGCCCTCTGACCCCGCCGTGTACGGCATCATGCTCTTGATCCTACTCGCGGTCGCTCTACTGGCCGCGTTTCTCCCTGCTTGGCGGGCGTCACAGGTAGAGCCAGTCGAAGCACTGCGGCAAGAGTAAAAATTTTCCATTACCGTTCCGCTCACACTAAACTGCTCGTGGCACCACAGCGGCCTGCACAGGTTTAGCGCCGACCGCCAGCATCGTAAAGAGCGAAACGCCTGATTTATAACGCCCAGCCTTCCCAGTTGACCGTATTGCCCCAATGCGGATCACCGCAACATTGCCGGACTCTTTATCCAATACCAGAGCATACTGGCTATCGGGCGTCGTCGCAATAAACGTAGGCTGCTGCGTGATATCAACAATACCGACCATTCTGCGGTTATCGATATTCAAAACACAAACGTCCGTGCCGCTGGCGCTCCCCACAAAAAGATAATCCGGATTCTCCGAGCAGGCCATCACGCCCGGGTCCCGGCCCGCCAGTAATGTTTGCTCCACTTCCAGCATTTGATACGGAAAAACGATAGCTACCCCGTCCATGCCTTCGCCGGAAACAAACAATTGCCCTCCACCAGCACCGAAGCAAAGGTTATTCGGCGTCATGGCAAGCGGCAGTTCAGCGATAACCTCCAGCTTCGGAACCGATAACGCTATCAGCGATCTGTTTCCCAAATCGGCGACCAAAAGAAGCTGCCCATCAGCACGAAATCGCAGAGTGCCAATAGGACCCGGCAGTTGACAACTCCAGCGCTGGCCCGAACCGAGTTGAAACAGTTCAACAGTACCGTGCTTCCCCGTTGAAACCGCCGCATAATCCCCAACGCCAAGGTCTATATGGCGCGGTTCCGCTTTCAGTTGATGGCGGCGGTTGACACGTAAAGAACCCGCATGAATGTCAATGAGTTCTTTTGCTCTTCCGGAAATCGCGATCAGGCGCTTGTCGTCCGGCGTTAAGCGGATTTCGGACAGTTCCTCGGCGAACCGGCCTGAACCAGCCACTCGCAGGTCCTCATCCAGGGCATGAACGCTTCCGATCGAAGGCGTAAGGACATAGGCACGACCCGGCACCGTGCCGGAAACGATCGCTGTTGGCTCAGCGGCAAGCGGAATGTTCTTCCACAGCCGGAACAGCATTAAATCAAGAACAGCAACCGACTTTTCTCCCGAGGTGGCAATTAACGCGTATCCGGGATAGCCAGCACTTTTCACCCGGCGGCAGGCGTTTCCGAGCAGGGCACTGCCGAGAAGGAACCACTGGCGCCGCGTTACCCGCGCTAAATTGCAATCACCTGAAAACAATGCTTTTGCTCAACGGGGCTTAAGAGTACACCCTATGTTACCCTGAGGATTCTTCTTACACAGCAATCAGTTTTTTCATGAATTTTAGGTCCGTTTTTAGCCTCTTTTCCTCAGACCTCGCCATTGACCTGGGAACCGCGAATACGCTGGTTTTTGCAAAGGGAAAGGGTATTGTCGTAAACGAGCCGTCCATCGTCGCGATCAATAAAAACAACGGTGATATTGAAGCTGTCGGCAAGGAAGCCAAAGAGATGGTAGGCCGCACGCCCGGCAACATTGTGGCCATCCGGCCCATGAAGGACGGCGTCATCGCCGACTTCAAGGTGACCGAGCGCATGTTGAACTATTTCATTCTCAAAGCGCACGGCCGCAAGATGCTGGTTCATCCCCGTATCGTGATCGGCGTTCCCAGCGAAATTACGCAAGTCGAGAAGCGCGCCGTGAGTGAATCGGCTTATCGCGCCAAGGCCAGCGAGGTTCATTTAGTGGAACAGGCCATGGTGGCCGCCATTGGCGCGGGTCTGCCTATCACGGAACCTTCCGGCAACATGGTTGTTGATATTGGCGGAGGCACCACCGATGTCGCCGTTATCTCCTTATCAGGCATTGTCTATTCCCGCTCCGTCCGCGTCGCCGGCAACGAAATGGATGACGCGATCATGAATTACCTCAAGCGCAAGTACAATCTTCTGATTGGCGAGCGCACGGCGGAGCAGATCAAGATCCAGATCGGCTCCGCTTATCCGCTGGACCGGCCTCTCACGATGGAAATCAAGGGCCGCAACTTGATCGAAGGCGTGCCGAAAACCGTCACCATTGAAGATACCGAGATCCGTGAAGCTCTGGCCGAGTGCGTCGCCACGATCGTGAACGCTATTCGTGTCGCGCTGGAGCGCACGCCGCCGGAGTTGAGCGCCGACATCAGTGATCGCGGCATTGTGCTAACGGGCGGCGGAGCCATGATCAAAAATCTGGACCGGCGTATCCGGGAAGAAACCGGCTTGCCGGTATCCATTGCCGAAGACCCCTTGGCGTCCGTAGTCCTGGGTACCGGTAAAATGCTCACCGACTTCAAACTTCTCCGCCGTATTGCCATTGATTAAAAGGGTACCTATTGGCAAGGCTGGCGGCGCACCCTTACAGTAGAAGCAGAGCCTTATGGAAGTGATCCTGAGCCGCTACCGGAACCTTACCGTTCTGCTGGTCGTTGTACTGGCGCAACTTCTTTACCTCGCCTACCAGGTAAGGACCAATCGCGATGAGCGGCTCATTCGGGTATGGGCCGTTACTGCGGTCACACCCATGGCTGGCATTGTGGAAGCCCTGCGCCGCAATACGATTGGATTTCTACAGGATTATTTCATTCTGCTCGACGTGCGGGAACAGAACCGGAGGCTTAAGTCCGATAACGATCATTTGCGTATGGAAAACGTGTACTTCCGCAATCAGTTGACAACCGCTGAACATGCCCGTGCCTTGACTCTTTTCCAAGCGCAAACGCCTTCTAAAACGGTGCCTGCCCGAGTGATTGGCAACAGCACGGTTGTTACGGCGAAAGCCGTTTTCGTGGACCGTGGCTCCACCAGCGGCATTGAAAAGGGCATGGCCGTGGTGACGCCGGAGGGCATTGTGGGGAAGGTAGTGGCTGTTTATCCGCTGGTTTCCCAAGTCTTGTTAGTTACTGATCCCACTTTCAAAGTCGGAGTGGAATCGCAAAAAGGCCATGTTCATGGTGTTCTCAATTGCGGCAGCGGCAAGTGCCTGGTCGAGCAGATTCAGAATGAAGAAAAGGTCGATGTCGGAGAGTGGTTCTTCACCTCTGGAGAAGACCGTCTTTTCCCGAAGGGTTTTCCTGTGGGAACCGTGATCTCTGCCCAACCAGGACAAGGCATGAAAAATCTAGTCCTGAATTTGAGCGGCGCTCCGGGCGGAACCGAAGAGGTTCTTGTGGTCTTGCAAGGTATTCACCAAAATATTCCGAAGGAGCCGCCAGTCCTGCAGGCCGGCATGAGAACGCTGCCGCCACCCAGCCCTGAAAGACGAAGCGCTCCTACAGCCAAGCCCCAGACCGAAGCCGACAAGGTACTGGAAAAATATCAAAATCTTGGCAAACAGCAGGAGCACGTGTACGGCGGCGTTGGTTCGAGTATCCCTAATTTCAACATAAAGCTTCCCGGCCCGGGAGCGCCGAAGTCCCCTGCCGGAGAAGGGACAGGGGAAACCAATCCGGCCGCAGCGCCGGAAACTGGTGGAAACGTAAGTTCTCGCCCAAGCACTCCAACAGCGGCTCCTTCCTCCGCGCCTCCAAGCGGCCCACCCCCGGTTCTCGGAGCGCGACCCAACTCGAAACCGCCTGCCCCCAAAGCAGCCGCCCCGGAAACGGCACGGCCCAAAGTGGATAACAGTCCGGTTCTTCCCCTGGGAGCGCCACGCCGAAGAAACACAACCTCCGGCACCGAGCCGCCTGTTCCCTCTCAACAGCGGTCGACGCAGCATTCCACCGCTCCTCCGCAGGAGCCGCCTTTACAGCAACAATGAACGAGATCAGCGATGAGATTCTGAAGCCGCCGCTCAAAGAAAGCTGGTTCAGCCGCTTTCAGGTAGCTGCCCTGGCAGCCATTACTCTACTCGCCATTATTGGCAAGTTCTACCTTCCACGTCTGGTGCCTCACACCGAATGGCTGGAGCTGCCATTGCTGCTGACTATTTACTTCAGCCTCATGCGCCGCAGTCAGATCGCCTCGCTCTTCTTTGGGGCCTTTGTGGGACTAGCCGAGGATTCACTCTCCCCCGCGACTCTGCCCATCGGAATGTATGGAATTACCAAAACCTTGGTGGGCTATTTCGCGGCTTCGATCAGCATGCGCTTCAACGTGGAGAGTCCGGTCATCCGGCTGGTGCTCAGCTTCTTCTTTTACTTTTTTCACACCTTCTTTTACTGGATTATGCGCCGGGCCTTGCTCGGCCAGATAGTGCCTTTCGACCCGCAAGAAGCCTTGGTGCATGGCGCCCTGAATGCCGTGGTGGCGATTCCGCTATTTGCCATTCTCGACCGCATGAGGCTGGCGGCATAGGGAAACATCGGGGCGCTGAGTCGACTCAGAGCTACTTCAGTCTTCAGCACTGTAGCTGTTTTCCGGGCCATAGAAACTCTCTTTATTCATTTAGCCTGTGCTCTCATCACATGACGTAGAACTTAGGGATGCCTTCATACCTCATCAGATAAAGTTAAGTAACGTGAATTGGAGTAGACGTAAGTTTCTGCAAGGGAGTTTTAGCGCTGCTGCTTCTGATTTTAAGTTGCCAGGACGGGGCTTCCTGCAATCGCCAGGGTCGAATCGATCGGACTCGCACAGCACTGTTTCACTTGCAAAATTTGTGGATCCGCTCCCCATTCCATCGGTGATCCGTCCAGCGGCGCAGGGCACTAGGCGCGTTCGAGTTCGTATCCGCGAGTTTTATCAAAAGATCCATCGTGATCTTCCGCCGACAAGGCTCTGGGGTTATAATGCCATGTGGCCCGGCCCGACCATCGAAGTCCCTAAGGGTTATCCGCTCGAAATAGAGTGGATGAACAGTCTTCCTCAAAGACAGTTTCTGCCGCTTGATCCAACCATTCACGGAGCAGAGGCAACTTTACCTGAGGTTCGTACTGTTACACATTTGCACGGAGCTGTGGTTTTGCCTGATAGCGACGGCTATCCAGAGGCTTGGTTCACAGCAACTGGCAAAACGGGACCAAAGTTTCGTTCCTGCCTTTCGAGCTACTCGAATCATCAACCTTCGGCCACCCTCTGGTATCACGATCATTGCCTAGGCATTACACGACTTAATGTATATGCCGGACTAGCTGGACTTTATCTGGTCCGCGATGAAGTAGAGAAAGGCTTGAATCTTCCAGCCGGAAACTTTGAAGTGCCGTTGATTATTCAGGATCGCTCTTTCCAACCGGATGGATCTCTTCTCTATCCCAGAGCTGCGAACGGCACGCATCCCATTTGGGTTCCGGAGTTCTTTGGTGAAACAATTTGCGTTAACGGTAAAGCAACACCTTTCCTTGAGGTAGAACCCCGTAAGTATCGCTTCCGTATTCTGAACGCCTCAAACTCCAGGTTTTATGACCTGCGCCTCGCTTTGGCAAACGATGTCGGCGAAGTAACTGACAACACTTGGAATAGCCCATTGTTTTACCAGATTGGAACCGATGGCGGTCTTCTGCCGCATTCGCTCTACATGTTTCATTTTGTGATCGCGCCAGGCGAGCGATTTGATGTGATTATCGATTTTACAGCGTATCAGGGCAGGAATTTAGCGATGCGCAATATTCTGCGGGACGATGATATTTCACCTATGATGCAGCGAGCCATTGTGTCTGATGTCATGTTATTTAGGGTTAATAAGCCGTTATCTGGCCCCGATACAAGCTCCATTCCAAATGAACTCGCGGCTGTCGAGCAGTTTGATCCTGCTCAGGCAGTTAGAGAAAGAATTTTGCCAGTTACTGAAATACAGCGTGCCTCGGATGGGCATGTCGTTACTGGCCTGCTTGGGAACGCACGCTGGCACGAGCCCATTACAGAAGATCCTAAAGCAGGCAGCACTGAGATCTGGTCGTTTGTGAATACGACACTGGATATGCATCCCCTTCATATTCACTTAGGCCATTTTCGGGTGCTAGATCGTCGAGAGTTCGATGTAAAGAAATACAAGCAAAGTGCAGAAATATCTTTTGTAAGATCCATTTCAAGGCCGGAACCAAGTGAGCGCTTGGGACGCAAAGACACAGTAAAAGCTTGCCCAGGATATGTCACACGTATCATTCAACGCTTCGATTTACCGCCAGGAACCGCAATCTCTCCTGGACAAGAATTCCTCTATGTTTGGCACTGTCATGTTTTGGAACATGAGGACAATGAAATGATGCGGCCCTACAAAATTGTTGGCTGAAATTTTGGCTGCTGCAAGAGAGATGTTCTACTGCCCTTGCTTCCTTGCGTATTGCACGGTGGATATCGTTGACTAGGAGGTGGGTCTGCCGTTAAAGATCTTTTATTTACTTAAGTTTCCATTCTCCGTGTTGCTGGATTTCTGTATACCTAATACCCGGTCTACCTGCCCTCTACGCAGTGGAGCCAAGCGGCGAGTTGCCAGAAAGGGATAACCACCCAAGACAGAACCGGCTCATTCTCGATACAATGGGGATAGTAGCTATTTTTAGCTCGCAGTCCGGTATTATCTAGTGGCCATAGTTGAGAGTGAGCACAGGCTCGACGAAGAGGTCTCGCCAGAGCGGCTTCTCCGCGATGACCCCCAAAAGGCGTCAGGTAAAATCGCGGTTTTTCAGTACCTGACTGTCGCAGTTTTTATTTTCCTTATTTCGGGTTTCTGGAAGCTTCAGGTGCAGAACCCGGATGTATACAGCGAAGCGGCGGAACGAAATCGTATCAAAAGCACGCCCATCTTAGCAGCGCGCGGAAAGATTTTAGACCGGGATGGACGCACGATTGTTGATAACAAAGCCTCCTATTCGCTCCTCCTGAACCGGGATCAAATCAACTGGGAACACCTTCCCGCCATTTCTGATGCCCTGCAGCTTGATTACGGAGAGCTTTCCACCAGAATTCGCCGCATGCGGGCAGCGCCTCAGATCATCATTAAAGATCAGCTTTCCCGTGATGAGATTGCCTGGATCGAAGCGCACCAGGATGTCAGCACCTACCCGGAAATGCAGCTGATTCGATCCTGGAAGAGGCTATACCCTCAGGACGGTTTCGCTGCCCATGTCACCGGGTATGTGGGTGAAATTGCTGAGGCGGAGCTGAACCAGCCGCAATTTCTGGATTACCACCAGGGTGACATTATCGGTAAGGACGGCTTGGAGCGGCAATACGACTCCACTTTGCGCGGCACCGACGGCCAGCAGCGTGTTTTAGTTGACAATATGGGCCGCGAGCGTCAGATGGCGGGCACGCAGGAAGCTGTTCCCGGCAAGGACCTTCGCACGACCCTCGACCTTGATCTGCAGTCTGTTGCCGAACTCTCCATGGACAACAAGCGGGGAGCCGTCGTTGCGTTAAACCCGCAGAATGGGGAGGTGCTTGCAATGGTAAGCCGCCCTACCTACGATCCCAATAAATTCACGGGACGAATCAGCCGGACCGATTGGAATGGAATCATGGAGGACCCTCATAAGCCGCTTCTGAACCGGGCGATTCAGGCGCAGCTTGCTCCGGGGTCTACCTTCAAACCAATCATGGCCATTGCTGGGTTGGAAACGGGCGTGGTCGATGATGAAACACACTTCCACTGTCCTGGCGGCGCGTCATTTTATGGCCATTATTTCGCGTGCCATTTAAAGCACGGGCATGGCGATATTTCCTTGCACCGTGCCATTAGCCAGTCGTGCGACGTTTATTTCTACAATGTCGGGAACCGTCTGGGCATTGACCGGATCGCGCACTACGCGGACTTGGCGGGCATCGGACGCAAAACCGGAATTGATCTGCCCAACGAAACGCAAGGCACCATGCCTTCCTCCAAGTGGAAGATGCGGCTGGCGCGTCAGAAATGGTATGCCGGTGAAACCATCTCGGTTGCCATCGGCCAGGGCGCTGTGACGACATCTCCGCTTCAGATTGCCGCGGCCCTCGGCGGTTTAGGAGCGGGCGGCAAGTGGTACAAGCCTCATGTAGTCAGCGGGCAGGCTCCGATTTTAACCAACCAAGCCAGTTTCAGTCCGCAAAACCTGGAGCAAGTGATTTCCGGCATGTATGGTGTTGTGAATGAAGGCGGCACGGGACGCGCGGCCTATCTGCCGAACATAAAAGTCTGCGGAAAAACAGGCACGGCGCAGGTAGCTTCCAGCGACAAGACGAAAGGCGCTAAACTCCGCAGCTCTCTTGCCAATAATGCGTGGTTTGTCGCCTTTGCGCCGATGGAAAACCCAGAGATCGCGGTCGTGGCTCTTTTTGAAAATGGGGAAGAAAGCTACAATGCGGTGCCTATTGTGCGCGACGTCATTAAAGCTTACTTCGACAAGAAAGTGCGCGAAAAAGGAAGTTTGAACGCCAACCTCCACCGGTTTACCCCACTCTCTTCCACTCCAGCGCGACCGTTTACCCTTCTGTCCCTGCTGCCCCGAAAGGATCTGTTGCAGTAGCGGCAGGCACGGAAGGCTGAATGCGAATTTACCGATCCCTCCGTGACCTTGACTGGCCGCTGGTGGTCGTCAGTCTGGGATTATGCGCGCTCGGCGTATTGCAAATTTATAGCGCCACGCTCAACACAAGGTGGGCGGATGCCTGGTGGAAACAAATTATCTGGGTAGGAACGGGCCTGCTGATGATGTGGGTGGTGGCCAATGTGGATTACCATTCCCTGCTAGGCCGGGTATTTTATTTCTATGTAGCAGTGATCGGCTTGCTCCTGTTAACAGCCCTTATTGGCGGCAGGATCTTCGGATCTACGCGCTGGATCAAGGCAGGACCCTTTACTTTTCAAACGTCCGAGTTTGTCAAAATTGTGCTGATCTTAGTTGTCGCACGGTATTTATCCGATCTGAAAACGGAATCCGTTGATTGGAAAGACTTAGGGAAGCTGGTCGCCCTAATCGGCCTGCCCATGATTTTAGTAATGAAGCAGCCCGATCTGGGCACCTCCCTCACTTACCTGCCCATTCTTATTTGCGGCATCCTCATGGCAGGTTTGCGATGGAGATACTCAGCAGTGATCGCGGGAATCCTCGTGATCACTTTGCCGATTGGATATTATTTTCTTAAGCCGTATCAAAAAGATAGGCTTGTCAGTTTTGTGAATCCGGACCGTGACCCGAAGGGAACAGGATTTCAGGTAATTCAATCGCGGATTGCCGTAGGAAATGGAGGAATGTGGGGCCGGGGAGCCAAGGAGAGTTCGCAAACGCATCTTGGATTTCTTCCCGTTCCGCAAACGGACTTCATCTTCTCTTCGTTCGCGGAAGAGCACGGTTTCATTGGAGTTGTCGTGGCGCTGGTTCTGTATTTTCTGCTCATCATGCAGGTGGTGCAGAACGCCCAGACGGCGCCGGACAGAGCAGGGCTCTATATCTGCATGGGCGTAGCTTCGTTGCTGCTGTTCCATGTGCTGGTAAATGTTGGAATGGTGGTCGGCAGGATGCCGGTCACCGGTATTCCACTCCCGTTAATGAGTTCGGGAGGCTCGAATACTTGGTCGATATTTCTGATGCTGGGGCTAGTCAACAGCGTCAGGCTGAGAAGGTTTGTAAATTAAGAATGGCGGCCAGCCAGTATCTGGCGGGCCGGTTCGACATTTTTGAAATGGGTCGAACTGAGCAGGACAAATAAAGTTCGGATTGTTAAAGATTTCACCGGAGAAGAATGTGAATGTATGGAAGTCGCGGGTGTTGGTTGAGCAAGTCTCCGCTCGCGATAACGGCAACAAGTTTCTCTTATACGCTAGTCACCTCCGAAAAGCGGTGATAAACAATACCAGTCCGGAATTTGTTGTACTTTCAAATCGACCCGCTTAACGAGGGCCCGACCAGCACACGAGAAGCTGCCCCGGGCCAAAGGCGGTGATAAATGAGTAAGGAATTGGTGATTGGCTCCAATCGCCACGAGACGAAGGTAGCGATCCTTGAGGAGGATCAACTCGTCGAAGTTTATTTTCAGCGGGGGAATGAGTATTCCCTAGCGGGAAGCATCCACAAAGGGCGTGTTACGCGCGTGCTGCCTGGTATGCAGTCAGCGTTTGTGGATTTGGGCCTGGAACGCGACACGTTCCTTTATGTGTCCGACTTCTTTGAGGAACATGAAGACATCGACACAGTGGAGGAGAAGCCGAAAGGTGATCGCCGGGATCGCGGAAGAAGGGACGACCGTATACCTGGCGAACGCGGCAGCGGCCGACCTTCCGCGGATCGGATAGCAACCGAGCGTCCCAGTGATGATCGATTGTCTGAGGGGCGTACGATTGCAGCAGAGCTTCCGGCATCTGAGGATTTGGTAGATGCCGAAGAAGAGGTGACAAGCGTTGCGCCCGAGGCACTTCCCATTACAGTTACAGCGGAAGGTGAAAAAAGCGGAGAGCGAGCGGAAGGAGAGAACCGCCTTGGAGGAGACCAACGCAACCGGCGGTCACGACGGCGGCGTCAACGCGGACGGGGCTTCCCGGAAAACAAGTATGCGCAGCCGGTAACTTCTTCCTTTGTTGGCCGCACGGAAGAGCGTCCGGAGAACGAGGAAAGGCCAGCGGAAGACGCACCTTCGGATCTGGTTGTTCTGCCTGGTGAGTCACTGGCAAAATATCGCCATGTCCCAGCCGAGCCGTCGACGCTGGAAGCAGGCCCTGAGTCCGCGCCTGCTGAATCCGGCGCGAACTTCGCCAGTGCTGATGAACGCAGGACGCCACACGAGAGTTTTGAAATCCCTGAGCAGCCCAGAGGGGATGAGCATGAGGCGGAACGAGTCTCCCTTGAGGACGCTGCGGAACGTGAGGCGATAGAACAAGAAGCGGAAGAGTTAGAGTTAGCTGATAAGATTCTTTCCCATCGGGACAACGCTTCCGTTGTTGAAGAAGAGAAGATTGCAGCTGTCAGAGCAGACGAGCCGGGTCCAACCTCTTCCGAAGCGGTCACTCATGAGCATGAGGATTATCCGCTTCCGTTTGAGCCTGTGGCGAGTGTGGAAGAACCCCGCTCAACGCAAACCGAAGCGGAGCCGTTAACCACATTTGAAACCACTGCCCCCTTTATTCATGAGGAGGACTTCACGGCTGAAGAGGATCTGCCTTCAGGGGAATCCAAAGAGAAAGGAGCGAGCGATGCAGGCTTGCCGCAGACCGCTACTGTTCGTGAGGGCAGTGATCGTTCCATGCATCGTGTTTCGCGCCGTATGCGTCGCCGCCGCGGGGGAAACCGCCTCGCGCCAACAGGAGAAGGGAGCGTTTCAGCGGTAGGCAATGGTCTTGGAGCAGGAATAGGAGCAGCAACCGCCCTCGAACCCGAAACGCGACGTGAGTCTTACGAGGAGCGCACGCAGGAACAGCGGACCGACCGGGCGCTGCCGTCCATTTCGGAACTGTTAAAGCCAGGCCAGGAAATTATTGTTCAAATTGCTAAGGAGCCGCTTGGACAAAAGGGCGCGCGCATTACCTCGCACGTGGCGCTGCCTGGCCGTTATGTTGTCTTCATGCCCAGCGTTGGCCATTTGGGTGTATCCCGCAAGATTGCCAGCGATGAGGAGCGCCAGAGGCTTAAACGCATTCTGCAAGCTCATCGTGTAGGAACTACGGGCGGCTTTATTGTGCGCACAGCCGGGGAGGGAGTGCCGGAAGAGGAAATCGCCGCCGACATGAACTTCCTGTACAGCCTGTGGCTGGACATCCGTCAAAAGGCGGAAAAGAAACCGGCTCCCGTGCTGCTTCATTATGATCTCGACATTGTGCAGCGTATCCTGCGCGATCAGGTCACGGAAGACTTCAAATCGATCTGGGTGGATAACGAGGAGATGTATGAAAGCATCTTGACGTTTATGCAGCGTTTCCAGCCCACCCTGGTCAGCCGTGTCAAGATGTACACGCGATCAGCGCCTATCTTCGATGCTTTCAACATTACGCAGGAGCTGGAGAAGGCGCTGCGTCCCAAAGTCTGGTTGAAATCAGGCGGCTACATCGTGATTAATCAAACCGAAGCTTTGGTAGCAATCGATATCAACACGGGCAAGTATGTCGGCAAATCCAATCGTCTGGAAGATACGATTGTGAAAACCAACACGGAAGCCGTCAAGGAGATCGTGCGGCAAATCCGGTTGCGCGACCTGGGCGGCATCATCGTGGTCGATTTCATCGACATGGATGAACGCAAGAACCGGCAGAAGGTGATGCAGGCGCTCGAAGAAGCCATGCGCGCCGATAAAGCACCCAACAAGATTTTGCAGTTCAACGATTTCGGGCTCGTCGCGATTACCCGCAAGCGCGTCAAGCAAAGTCTGGAGCGGACATTGTGTTCACCATGCTCTTATTGCGAGGGTGCCGGGTACGTCAAGAGTGTTCAAACCGTCATTGGCGAGATTTTAGTGGAGGCACAGAAGATCGCCCGCGCGCTGGACGGCAACAAAGACGTAGTTCTGCGTGCTCATCCGGACGTGGCCAAGGTGCTGAAGGCAAGCAGTAATCAGTACCTGGAAGAGCTGGAAGAAATATTGGGACGGCCGGTGCTGGTAACAGCAGATCCAACACTCCACACAGAGAAGTTCGACTTAGCTTAAAGAAACATTCTGGATGCTACACTGAAGGCGACTTCCGCAACCGAAAGCTTTGAATTCATGAAGCGCTGCTGCGGTAGCATCCCTCAGGAGAGATGGCCGAGTGGTTGAAGGCGCACGCTTGGAAAGCGTGTTTAGGGGAAACTCTAACGTGGGTTCGAATCCCACTCTCTCCGCCAGATTTTTGTCCTCCTTTCATCAAGATGCAATTTCGCCTGGGGAACACAAGGGAACAGATGAACTTTGCTCCCGCAGTGTCGGTCCAAGAACCATCGTGACCACTTTACTGTTCGCTTTTCGTAAATCATCCCCAAGTGCTTGTGTATAAATATTTAGGGTCGTTCTGATGTCAGCGTGTCGCAGTAACTCCTGCGGAACTTTTACGTCTACCTCATGTTGCCGTAGAAGGCACGAATAGGTGCGCCTAAAAGTGTGCCAGCCGATCTTCCCCCCAAGACCTGCATTCTGTGCCGCACACCGGATATAGCGCTGCTGCACGTTCCACGGATAGTATGGGAGTTCACCGCCCAGCATCGGGTTTGCAAAGATCCAGTCCGACGGTTTATTAAATGAGCTTTCCTGCTTCCAATTGAGAAGAATGCCAGCAAGCCCTGGATCGAGCGGTATTTTAGCTTTCGAGTACTTCGTTTTAACTTCACCGACTCTACCAGCGACAATGGCCCGTTCAATAGTAAGTTGCAACGTTCCAAAGTCAATATCCGCCCATTTCAATGCTGCCAGTTCACTAGCCCGAAGCCCAAGTGTCATGGCAACTAAGATCATCGTTCTGAACGGCTCCTTTTCTACCTTCGACAGCAGGTTATGAAACTCAGGTATGGTTAGGATTCTTGGTTCCTCCTTTCTCTTAGTGGCATTCCGTACTCGAACCAACCTCATCGGGTTCTCGCCTAATTCAATCAGTTCCCAACGCATTGCTGCGTTGAATAAGAGCCGCATGAGATTACGCAGGTGTACTTTCGTCTTCGGTGCCAGATTAAGAGACTTCAGCCACTGCTCAACAGCGAAAGCTCTGATCTGATCGATACGGTAATCACCCCATTTAGGCCGGATATGGTTTTTAAGGTTATATTGATAGCCAATGCGTGTTGAATGACGCTCCGGTAGCTCCTCAATCAGAAAACGGTCAATAAGAGCGCTGAAGCTGACCGGCTGTTCAGAAATCCGGTCAGGATTGATCACCATTCGTAGAGCCTCCGCCGCTTTCAACGCGGTTGCCTTCGTAGGATAATCATCAACGGTACCAATGATCCGACTGCGCAGCTTGCTTTTGCCATCGAGTTCATCTCGATACCGAAGCACCCAGACGTCCGCTCCTTTCTTCCGGCTCTTCCTGTCGATTGAGCCAAATTGATATCGTGTCCGCTTAAACATTTATGCTCCTTTGTTCAAGCAGCGCAGATGGAGTTCTGAGTATATCTCGACT
>JBJMGL010000293.1:0-3023 GCA_045807985.1 Bryobacteraceae bacterium | reverse complement strand
TCGACCGGCTCATAAGGCTTTCCGCCGTAATAAAAAGTTCGCGCCTCGTCTTTCACCAGGCTGGAGGGCGTCATGGGATCTGCTTTATCCTGCAGGCCGGTATTAAGCGCGGCTGCGTAAACAAATGGTTTAAAGACGCTGCCTGAAGGCCGTTTTGCAATGTCGTGATCCAGTTGACTCACACCATAATTCCGGCCTCCAATCAACGCTTTCACTTCACCGGTGTGGGGATCGAGGCAAATTAAGGCGACCTGGGGTTCGCTGATGCCTTCACCCGGCTTCTTGCTGCGTTTGGCAAGAATGCTATTGATTTCGCGCATTCCAACAGCTACCGCTTCGGCTGCGTCGCGTTGCAAATCAAGATCAAGCGTCGTGTAGATGCGCGAACCGGATTCCTGAAAGTCGCGGTCCTGGAAATCGCTTGTCAGGCGGTCGTTCACTAGATCAACAAAGTAGGGCGCATCCGCTGACTCAATGCCCTGACGGGCCGTCACCAGCGGAATTCCCGTCGCTGTTTGATACTGACTGGCCGAGATGTATCCGTTGTCAAGCATCTGCTTCAAAACAACGTTCCGGCGCTCCTCTGCCCGCTTGGGATAACTCACCGGATTCCGCATGCCGGGCGCTTGAATGATGCCTGCCAGAGTAGCAGCTTCCGGCAATGTCAAGCTTCGGATATCCTTTCCGAAGTAGGCTTGCGCCGCTTCGCCAAAGCCTCGGATCGCAAATGATCCGCGATGACCAAGATCGACCTGATTGGCGTAATACTCAAAAATTTTCTGCTTCGTAAGTTTGCGCTCCAGGTGAAGGGTAATTAATAATTCATCAAACTTACGGGTAAATGTCTTTCGACGGTCCAGCCAGATATTGCGCGCCAACTGCTGGGTGATCGTGGAAGCGCCTTGCGCATTGCGGCGCTGCTTTAAGTCCACCAAGACCGCTTTCACGATGCGCATGGGATCAAAACCGGAGTGTTGAAAAAACCGCTTGTCCTCAATCGAGACAACCGCATGTACCAGTACGGGCGGGATGTCCTCGTACTTAACAAGTCGGCGTTTCTCACGGTTCTTGTCGTACAAACTGCTTAACAGTCGCGGTTCCAGGGTGTATTGAGTGCGAGGCGTGTTATCGCTCAGAGAGATGATGGACGAGATCTTATTGTTTTCGAACTTGAGCACGCCCGCTTCCGAGCCTGAAAAGGATTTATTGCCCGGAAAGATCTCGATAGCGCTTGGCCGCAGGTGATACCAGCCGATAGGACTGCTACGCACATCTTCGGCATATCCGCTTTCACGCAGACGCACCACAAACTGTCCCGGCGCACCAGGATCTCCAATGCCTACAAGCGAGGGAGCCGCGTACAATGAGGATGAATTAGGAAAAGGCCCCGACCGGAGCTTTTCATCCGTGAGCCGGGCGTACTTTTTGTAATGGAAACCAACCAAGATTGCCAAAACAATGGTAAGAATGCCAAGACTGAGCAGACCGTATTGAAGAAACGATCTGAGTCTCGGATTGAATTTCCTGGAAACCGAGCCTGCCTTAGCAGGAAGTTTGATGCGAACGGGCAAATAGTCAGGCCTAGAGTAAGTTACTCAAGCCTTGGACGTCCGGCACTCATCTTCGTTACTTCCCGGCTTGATAGTACGATTCTAGCTCTTTCCAGATGTTATCGTCATGCGGATGCCAGTCCGGGTACTTGCGTCCGGTAATCTGCAGGTCTTCGATATAAAGCGTGCCATGCCCAAAGGGACAGATCATCTCCGTCGTAGGCCGACCAAGCATGACTATGTTTCCCCAGGAGCCAGTCTTCAGCGGCATGATTAGTTTTTTCAGGCACGTGCGGCAACGCCGACGCTGATCCCACAGCGCCAGGTTCACGAGACCCACGCCGATCATCCCAATCGCCAACGTGATAAACGTGAAGGCCATGTCGTTCAGGAACAAAGGCCGTGGTGGACCAAAGCGCGGGAGGGGCGGCGGAGGCACGGGATAAACATGCACCAGCACGGCTTGTAGCGCACAAACGGCTGCTATGGCAATCGCCAGCTTGGCGAGGAGATAGAGCCAGTACTTCATTCTCTTCTTAGACTCCTTTACGTGTACCCAAGTTCCAGGAACTTAGCCCCCTAATTTCGGAGCAAGTTCTTGGCCAAAAACAGGAGATTGGCCGGACGCTCCGCCAACCGCCGCATAAAGTACGGGTACCAGGCATCGCCATAAGGAACATACAAACGTAACCGGTACCCTTTCTCCACAACCTGCCGCTGCAAATCGCGCCGGATTCCATACAGCATCTGAAATTCAAAACGTTCCGGCGCAATCTTTTGTTCCTCCATGTAACGGAATGCTTCACCGATGATGTTCTCGTCGTGACTGGCAATCGCAGGGTAAGTGCCGTGATCCAATAATTGTTTCATCAGCTTGAGGTAGTTGGCATCCACCTCGGACTTGCACGGAAAGGCTTTATCGGCAGCTTCCCGATACGCGCCTTTGCAAAGCCGGACTGGGATCTCCTTCTCCGACAAAGCGCGAATATCGCTCTCGCTCCGGTAAAGATAGGCCTGGATGACGGCGCGAACGTGACCTTTGAATCGCTGCTGAATACAATGAACCAGCTTCAGCGTGCGATCCGTGTAGTCGCTCGACTCCATATCCACTTCCACGCGGCTACCCATTTGCTGCGCCCGCCTGGCAACCGCGACGACATTCTCACAGCAAGCGTCTTCCGAGAAATCAAGCCCGAACTGGGTTAGTTTCATAGAAACCGTCGCAGGGAGACGGGCAGCTTCAATGCTGTCGAGCGCCGCCAGATAGCAATCGCGTGACCGGGCGGCTTCCGTTAACGAATGCACGTTCTCTCCCAGAAAATCGAGCGTGCCTGCCATTCGTTCGTTCGCTAGCTTTTGTAGAACCTGGATACCGTCCGCCAGGGTGTTCCCGGCCACGAAACGGGACGTAAGCTTTCGCGACAGCGGAGAGTGCTCCATCCACTGTCGCATCCGGTGATTCTGGGAAAGTTG
>JBJMGL010000292.1:0-12058 GCA_045807985.1 Bryobacteraceae bacterium | reverse complement strand
CTTCCGAGCGGAGAGGCGCGCCTTGTGAAGTTGACAGATTTGACGGTCGGAGAGGGCCCGACGCGCAAAACCGTTTCTGCATTCTCAGTCGAGGGATTATCACTGGGCCCGTTGCCAGTTTGGCTGGATGAGAACGGCAAATTCTTCGGGTTCATCGTGGGCCTCGCAATCCTTCCGGAATCGTACGCGAGTGAATTTCTTAAGTTGCAGAAGGCGCAAGATAGCGCGCTCGCCGCGCGCGCTCCCGCCCTCGCCCGCCGGTTCGGTGTCCTGCCTGCGACACCCGTCGCCTTCACCCATGTGAAGTCTTTTGATGCTGAGGCTGGTCGCTTTCTCGAAGACCAGACCGTGATCACAGATAAAGACCGCATCACCGCAACAGGGACCGCTGGCGCTGTGAAGCTCCCGGAAAATGCCAGAATCATCGACGGCGCTGGAAAGACGCTGATCCCTGGCTTGTGGGATGCTCACATGCATGTTTCGGACGATGCGACCGGGCCGATGCTGCTCTCGATTGGAGTGACATCCGTGCGCAATCCAGGCACCGAGGTGGCGCCTTCTGTCGCGCGGGCCGGACGGATTGCAAAGGGTGAGTTATTGTCTCCGGCAGTCTTCCCCTCGGTGCTGATCGATGGCAAGGGGCCGTTGGCTGCACAGAGCGCAGTTACGGTCAGTTCGGCCACCGAAGCCGTTTCCGCCGTGCGAATAGCAAAGGAAAAGGGCTTCACGGGCGTGAAGTTCTATGGTTCGATGAAGCCCGAGTGGCTCGTCCCGGCGATTGCCGAGGCGAAGAAGTTGGGCCTTCACGTGCATGGTCACGTCCCAGCGACCATGCGCCCCGCCGACGCGATTGCTGCTGGTTACGACGAAATTACCCACATCAACTTCGTCATGATGCAGGCCATGCCGGACGATGTCGTAAGCAAGTCGAATGGGATTATGCGCTTCGAGGGGATCGGCCGCTATGCGCGCCATGTCAATATTGACTCGGAGCCGCTCAAGTCGCTGATCGCAACGATAGCGGATAAGCACATCGTAGTTGATCCGACGCTCGCAACTTTTGAAAGCTTATACGTGCCTGAAAATGGCGACCTCTCGCCTGCTTATGCACCCTTTGCCGGCACGATGCCGCCCGCGACAGAGCGCGGATTCCGTACCGGCGGCTTCGCTGTGCCGAAAGACTTAACACGAGCCGATTACCGGGCCAGTTTCCGCAAACTGATGGCACTGACGGCTGCCTTGCATCGGGCCAAGGTGCCGCTTGTCGCCGGAACGGATGGGTCCGGCCTAGAGATCGTCCGCGAACTGGAACTTTATGTTGATGCCGGCCTGACCCCGGCGGAAGCTTTGCAAGCCGCTACCATTAACCCCGCTCGGCTGGTAAACGCCACCGATACGGGATCCATTCAGGTCGGGAAGAAGGCAGACCTCGTGCTGGTTGATGGCGATCCATCGAAGCGCATCGGCGATCTGCGACACACAGTATGGGTCATGTCAGGGGGTAGGCTCATGAACGCCGACGAATTGCGCACGGCAGTAGGATTCACAGGACGACCCCACTAGAAAGAGCAGGTCTAAAGTTCAACCCTAGCCCATTCATCCCCTTGCGGGGATCTGCGTGCGCCAAATCACGCGCCAGCCGCCTTCGCGCGAGGTCAGCACTAAGACTTCGCGGCCAGCGTCGTTATAATCTACACCTGCGCTGGTCCACGCCATATTCCACTGGTACTCGATCACAGCAGTGTCGCCTCGCGGCGTAACAATGTGGTTGGACGTAACGTAATGTTCAACTAAAGAACTCACGGTGAACTCGCGATAGCTTGCCACCGCGGCGGCAATGCCTTCCAGACGAGTCTTTCCGTCTGGCGCAACAATCACAATATCATCGGCTAGAAAGGTGTCCAGGTCGTGAAATCGGCCTTCCCGCCAGCAGCGATCCATATCCTCGACGAATTTGATGAAATCGGTATCAGTCATATAGTAGGCGGGTGTTGGCCAGTGTTTATTAAAAGACTACCGGAATCGTCGTTCATCAGGCTTGAGGGCGTAAGAATATTCCCATTCCAAACAAATTCGACGATAATGTTGAAATAACAACAGAAGCGTGTTGTGCTTAACGCTTCTGTGCTTTTCTGCCGAAGAGAGGATTGATGATAGAGCCGACAATTCCCTGCCCGCAATGCAAAACGCAGATTAAGCTTACGGAATCACTGGCCGCGCCGTTAGTGGAAGCGACCCGGCGCGAGTATGAGCGCAAAATGCAACAGAACTCGCTCGAATGCGCCAAGCGGGAAGAGGAGGTTCGTCAACAGGAACAGGCATTTCTCAAGAAGAAGGAGGAATGGAGAGCCGCGGAGCAAGAGAGGCTTCGGCAGGAGCGCACGCGCATTGCTGAAGAAGAAGCGCGCAGGGCAGAACAGAAATTTTCGACAGATCTCGGCCAGAAGCTGCAGGAGATTGCTCATCTAGAGCAGGTATTGAAAAGCCGGGATGCCAAGCTGATGGAGGCGCAGAAGACGCAGGCTGAATGTTTGCAGAAAGAACGTGCGCTCGAAGATGAAAGGCGTGAACTCGAAGTAACGGTGGAGAAGCGGGTTCAGGAAGGCCTGTCAGTTGTGCGGACACAGGCCCGGCAGGAGGCGGAAGAACAGCTCAAGCTAAAGATTTTTGAGAAAGAGCTGACGATTTCGTCGATGCAGAAACAGATTGAGGATCTGAGGCGAAGGGCCGAACAAGGGTCACAACAATTGCAAGGCGAAGCGCAGGAACTTGAACTGGAAAACATGCTGGCGACAAAGTTCCCCTTCGACTCTATCCTTCCCATCCGCAAGGGGGAGTATGGAGGGGATGTGCTGCAGCGTGTCACGAGCAGCAACGGACAGCCTTGCGGCTCCATCCTGTGGGAAAGCAAGCGGACGAAGCACTGGAGTGATGGGTGGCTGGTAAAGCTGCGCGAAGATCAGCGGAATGCTAAAGCGGAGATCGCTGTGATCGTCAGCCAGACTCTACCGAGAGAGGTGGACTCGTTTGAGCTGGTCGAGGGCGTTTGGGTGACGCATCCGCGAACGATGATTCCGGTTGCGTTTGTGCTTCGCCACACACTGATCGAAGTGGAGTCAACCCGGCGGGTTTCAGAAGGACAGCAGAGCAAGGCGGAGATGATTTACCAATACTTGGTGGGTCCGCGATTCCGGCAACGTGTTCAGGCAATTGTGGAAGCCTTCGGCTCCATGCAGGAAGATCTTGATAAAGAGAAACGCGCCATTATGAAACAGTGGGCCAAGCGGGAAGAACAACTGCAGCGCGCCATGCAGGCGACGGTAGGAATGTACGGGGACCTGCAGGGAATTGCCGGAAAGACCATGCAGGAGATTCAGGGGCTTGATATGGACGCCTTCGATTTGGATCAGCTTCCAGCCGTGCGCCAAATTGCGTTTACAAGCAATTAGCCATCGAATCACTTAAGCACATAATCAAATTTCACCAAACCGTCACGACCATCGAGCGTGAGACGGAGCATGGCCGGTACGGGCAAATGCGATAGTCGGAAAGACATCAGTTCCGATCGAGTCATTCTCATCACTTGCAATGCACGTGTATCAATTCCAAGCGGTTTTCGATAACCCGGCTGGAATCGAAGCCGCTGAGCTTCAATAGGTTAGCGGCGGCCATTTCCAGGGCCTTGCGCGGCATCAGTCCAATCAGCTCGCTTTCTTCCACCTCTACGCCGTACTCCGCGGCTAGCCGCATTACTTCCAGAAAGACAACGTGAACCGGTGTCTGTTCAAAGTCTGTTAGATTCATTGATACCTGAACGGTGCCGCGAGAGGGAAGCGCGACCCCAAGCGCCTTTACAGTAGGCAAGCCGCCGTTGCTGGCTCGAATCCGTTTAGCAATCGCTTTGGCTATTTCGAGGTCCGGCGTGCGCAGGTTGATGTTATAAGCGATCAGGAATTTGCGAGCGCCAACAATAACAGCGCCGGCAGTGGGGTGCAGCCCGGGCCCGCCGATATCAGGCGCTTTGGCGGCATCGGTAAGCGTGGCTGTCCGCAGCCCTTCAAACTGCCCCCGGCGCACATCTTCCAGCTTCACACGGTCGGGACGGAGAGCGGCGGCTTCATAGAAATAAACGGGAATGCCCAGTTCTTTCCAGATGCGTTGGCCCGCCCAGCGTGCCAGCTCGACACAGTCTTCAAGCGAAGTTCCGGCCAGCGGAACAAAAGGCAGCACATCAAGCGCTCCCAAGCGTGGATGAGCGCCGCGATGTTCATTAAGGTCGATCAGATCGCAAGCTTTACGGGCCACGCGCACAGCGCTTTCCACAACAGCATCGCCCGGTCCGGCAAAGGTGATCACGCTGCGGTTATGGTCACGGTCGCTCGTGCGATGAAGAACGAGCGAGCCGGAAACCGAGGCAATGGCCGCCTCCAGCATATCGACCCGATCGGTATCGCGGCCTTCCGAGAAATTAGGGACGCACTCGACGCGCAGGTTGTTCAACGGGGGCTCTCCATCGAGTTCTATTTAAGACGATAGCGCCATCACGGAACACCATGGCGACGTGGTTGATGCCGAACTGGCGCGGGACTTCCCGGTAGTCCGTTACGTTCAAGATGAGCAAGTCGGCTTGTTTACCAACTTCCAGGCTGCCTGTGATGTCTCCGCAGCCCACAGCGTACGCGGCATTGATCGTAGCGGCGCCCCATGCCTCTTCCGGCGTCAACCCAAGCCGGGCAACGGCCAGCGCAAGGGACATCTGCATACTGAAATTTCCCGCTGCCGTGGACTGATATCCGCTGGAAAGAGCAATCGCCGCACCCGCGTCAACAAGGTTACGGCCTACCGTGCTTACCGGTCCTTCAAATAGCTGCTTACCCGCGGCTAGCACCGCAATCGCAGGAGAATTCCCCAGCGCCTCGGGCGCTAAAAAATCGAAGCTATGGGCGTAGACCGAGTGCGGATTCAGTTGATGAAGAAGTTCGGCAAATACATCTTTCGAGTGACCTGACCATAGCATCTTTACTGGAAGCCCGGCAGCCTGGGACGCAACGACTGTATCTATGTCGAAATCACCGGGGTCGCGAGGCGCAAGGGAGATGCCATGAATAAAGTTGCGCTGCAACAGCGTTTCGAGAGTGGAACGCAGATCACTAGGCATGGTGCGGTTCACTCCGGAGCCGATCCGCCACGTGCGCACCATACGAACCGGAGTGCTACCAATTTTCACTAAACTTCTGAGCACGGCGATGTCGGAGTGAAAATCCCGGTTATCGGCGCTCCCCTTTACATCCGCGGTAATCGTGCCATGTTGCAGGCACGATCTCATCAGAGTCTGGCTGTCATCGTAAAAATCGGCAATTCGTTTTGGCTGGCTTGACGTTTCAGAGCGATGCAGGCTTAGATGCAGACTCGCATCGACAAAGCCGGGTGTGATGATCCGGCCTTCCACGGGGATCTCCAGCGCATCCCGGGCTGCCTTTAGGTTTTCAATGCGACGAGTAGATCCAACGGAAACAATGACGCCATCACGAATGAGAACTGAACCATCCTCAATAATTCCAAGGTCTTGAAGAGCCGCACCACGCCGAGCGCTATTTGGACCCCGCAATGTTAACAGTTGCTTGGCCCCGCGAAGCAGAATAGTTTGTGACAAAGCGGGAAATTAAACAACAGTATGGCTTACCTGTCTGGTGAAAGCGCTGAAAAATCGGTAGTCCTGCCAAAAAGCGTACAGCGTCAGCGCAATTGCCAGGCCGGCAAGCACCTTCCATATCGTTTCACGCGGCGTATTCGGGAGGCCGGGCAAGCCTCCGAGCAAGCCGATTAAGAAGCCTCCCACAAATCCGCCGATATGGGCGGCAATGTCAATGCCTGGCAGAAAGCTGAAGACGAGAGCATAAACCGCCCAGCGACTATAGTAAGCGCGGACAGCTTGCGCCATGGGATCGGACCGTCGGCGCAAGCCCATGGCCAGCATGATGCCGATTAAGCCGAAGCAGGCGGCGGAGGCGCCAATGGAAGGAGCGCCCGGATTCCAGAGCAAACTCAACAGGAAGCCGGTGATTGTCGAAAAAATGTAAGCCACAATCAGGCGGCTGGTTCCGTAGAACTGTTCGACTTCGCCCACCAAATCGAACAGCGCCCACGAGTTCATCGCAATGTGCAAGATCCCGCCATGCAGGAAACCAGCCGTGATCAGACGCCAGGTTTGACCAGCGTAGACCAGAGGAGCGTACTTCGCGCCAAGGCCGACAAGGGTGCCAAAATTCAGAGCCTGAGGGCCGCTATTAAAGAGCCGGTAATTAACGATCAGTTCAATTAGAAAAAATGCAACGTTGATAATCAGGATTACCACGCTTGTCACATTGGCGCGGGGTAGAAACGAAGCAGCAATTTGCGAGCCGCGTAAATCGATGGCTCGCGGACCTAATTGAGCGCCGCAGTACGGACAAATACGGTCAGTAATACTGATGAACGCCCGGCAGTTCGGGCACATACGGCGCTTTTCCACGGCTTCATTGTAGCCACTGCCAACTGTTCCGCCTGATAGAATCAGGATTTGCATGAGCAAAACTGAGGAGGAATACCGCGAAGACCTGGTTCGGGTCTGCCGCCTTGTGTATGACAAGGGCTGGGTCGCCATGAATGACGGGAACGTAAGCATCCGTCTCGAAAACGATTGTGTTCTTTGTACGCCGACGGCGATTAGCAAAGGGGCCGTTACTCTCGATGACGTGATTGTCTGCGATATGGCGGGCAACAAACTGGCGGGCAGCCGTGAACGCACCAGCGAGATCACGATGCACCTCACGATTTACGAGAAGCGGCCGGATGTGCGTTCCATTGTGCATGCTCATCCGCCGGTGGCAACAGGATTCGCGGCAGCGGGCCGGGCGCTGGACAAGGCGCTTCTGCCGGAAGTAGTGATTCAACTGGGCGCGGTGCCCCTAGCGTCCTATGGGCTTCCGGGCACTCCGGCGCTCAGCGATGGCATGATGCCTTACCTGCACAACTATGATGCGCTGCTGCTGGAAAACCATGGCTGTACTGCCTGGGGGAAGGATGTCTGGCAGGCCTTCTACCGGATGGAGATGGTGGAGCACTTCGCCCGCATTACTTTTGTGGCCGAGATGCTGGGCGGGGCGCGTTGCCTGCCGCGCGAGGAGGTAGAAAAACTGTTTGCCGCCCGCGCCCGTTATAACGTCAATTCACGCGCCAGCATGCAGCCGGGTTTGCCCCTAGTGGCTGAAGATCTGTTACAAACGCAACAGTAGCAGCAAATTTAGCTAAACCACCCTTTCCCTGCCTTTTTGAGGAACGGGTGAAATGTGCCTTGCTCATTAGCCTTGGGCGATATCCTGCAAAAGCGTTTCCGCAATTTCTTGCATCGATTTCACAATCATGGTAATCTACATCAACAAAGAGGTGTATGAATTACTCCTGTGCTCTTTTCGCTTTAGTATGGCCTTGTCGATGCTGTCGCATGTTCCTGGAGCACGCGGTCAGCATTCGTCTGTAAACTAGCCGATCATCCGTCCGCAGTGCTCCTTACCTGTCCCCTGTTTCAGCTAAAGGAGCATTATGAATTCTCAGCAGCATTTTTCCTCATGGGCCGCGAACGGCCTTGACGTTCCATGGCCCGCGCAGCTTAAAGCAGTTTTAGACAACAGCAGCTTTAAAGTTGATGCCACAGTCAAGCTTCGATTTTCCGTAGAGCCAAATGCCTCCGTTGATGAGGCGATTCTTTCTCAGTTCGATGTGCAGGCTTCGATTTACCGGATAGGAAGCTCGCGTCCTATTTTGGATGTCTCCGTTGCCGCCGAACGTCTGCATGCCGGTTTTCAGCCGTTGTGGCGGATTCCCAGGAAAGCAGCTACGGGACGATACTCCGTTATTCTTCGAATCAGGCATCGTGAATCAGGCCGCCTTGTTGCTACTGCCGACGAGCTTTCCTTTGCTGTCTGGAAATCAGAGCTTCGCATCGACAGCTTCGGGGCGGACCGGCGGTTTTATTCGCCCGGCGATCCCATCTCGTTCCAATTGAAATTGGTCAACGAGGGCGATGCCGCGCTAAGAAATTTGCGTGTCGAAGTGGGGGAATGGCAATACCCGTGGATCGCCTCCGCGAAAGACTCTTCATCGAGCCCAGTGGTATTCTCTTCCGGTGATATCGAGCTACAGCCGGGGGAATCGACAACCGTAACCATCACCGGCGTTGCCAATGGCGGGGTTAAGGGAAACTCAGTCCAATACACGGCCAGTGTCCGCTGCGGTCATTCGTCAGAGATCATCGCTTTCCGCAGCACGCCTTCTCTTTTCCTGCGCGGCCCGGGTGAGGCAGGAAAACCCATTTATCCGGCGTCCTACATACACTCGGATCTTTCACAAGTTCGAACCGATGGTTATCGCGATTTTTACCATCACGAACCGGCAGGCCGTATATTTGCTCTCGCTCGCACTTCGTTCAAATCGGGAGAGGTGAATGAGATTGTGTTCAAGTCGTTGACGGAACTAGCAACCGCGCCAGTGAGTGTGGAGTTGCGGTCGGAGGCGGGCGCCTTCGTAGACAGCACAACGGCCTCCCTTGATGGCAGGACAGGCCGCGCCCTCTTGCGCTTCGGGACTCCTGGGCTTTACCGCATCACCGTTGCTTCGCTCCAGGAGAATGGGCAGGTTCAGGCTTCAGAGTCGGTGCAGGTGTCCGCCAACATACTGCCCAAATCTCTCGTCATTATCGGAGCCCATCCTGATGATGAATTTCTTCACCCGGCTGCCATTCGGGCTGCTGTGGAGAACTCCGTGCCGGTACACATCATCTTTTTGACAAGCGGTGATGCCGGAGGCAGCGACCGTTTTTTCGGCGTTGAATATTCTCCGGCGGAAGCGATTGAGTTCGGTCACATCCGCATGGCCGAAGCGCGGGCAGCAGCGCTTCACCTCGGTATTCCTGAGAGCAATCTGCACTTTTTGGGATTGCCCGATGGATTTCTGGAAACGATCCGCACTCAAGAGAACACACAAGGTCCTATCTTTTCGCCGCTGCTGGGAACAGACCACTCGCCCTACCACGGCACAGCGCAACCGAATCTGCCGTTTCAGCGGTACGCAGTGCTGAAAGCGCTAGCTGGGCTGCTTGCCCGGATTGGACCTGACACTGTCTATACCAGTCATCCGGATGAACGCCACGCGGACCACAAGGCGGCTGGCTGGTTCACGATCGAAGCGCTTAAGCTGTTGCTGCGCTCGCGGCGGCTGACAAGTGTTCCCGCGCTTCGCACGGACCAGTTTTACGGAGCTTCGGATCACTCACCAGCCCCGTTCAGCTACCAGCCGCACCAGTTCTTTGCCTCGGGAGAGGCGATGGCTCGGGTGCAGGAGGCTTATTGGTTTTATCAAACGCAAGGCGGAAATCATGCTCGCGGACATGTTCTGGATTACCTCCGCTTGCCGCGCATCGAGTACCACCAGGAGATCGCTGATTGGGCAGTTGCAGCCATTCCGGAATTTACGTTAGCGGCTGCCAGTTAAACACAGGTCCATTATGATTTCCCGTGCCATTTCAACAACACTATTCGTGTATTTCCTCCTTGCTAGCGCGTTGGCTGCTCCCGTGGGCGCGATCAAGGGGTACATCAAAGATCCATCCGGCGGAGCGGTGGTAAACGCCGATCTGGTGCTGACGGACGAGAAGACCGGCGTGCAACCAAAACTGCTTCGGACTCAAACGGGCTTTACCAATTTCTTAACCTGAATCCCAGCGTATACACCGTTGTGACGCAGGCGGATGGATTCAGTCGTACCGAGACAGCGCATATCACTGTTCTGGTCGGCCAAATTGTTTCAGTGGACCTCAACCTTTCCGTTGCCGCTGTGTCTCAGAGCGTAGAAGTTTCTGCGGGAAGCGAGGTTCTGCAAACAGAGAAGGCGTCCACCAGAACAAACATTACGGACAAGCTGGTGGGCAACTTACCACTTGTCAACCGGCGCTTTAACGACTTGGCGATTTTAACGCCGGGTACTTCCTTTGCCGCACCTGGTTCGTAGGCAGGCGCGTTTGCGTCGGCCGGCCAAGATCGCAGTCCACCAACTGGCAGATTGACGGAGCAAATGCGATTGATCCGAATGTGAATGGCCCGACCAGCAGTTACCGGATTGCCGAGGCCGTGCAGGAGTTCAGCGATGAAAATGGGCGGGACTCCATCAGAAAAGCCTGAAGTTTATCTTCACGCCAATAGTCTTGCGAAAGTGAAGGAGATTCAAACTCCTCTTCTGGTCCTTCATGGCGAGAACGATCCGCAAGTGCCGCCGTATGAATCCTCGCAGTTCGCAAAAGCACTGCGTCAGAACAACAAGGTTTTTTATTACTTCACTTATCCCGGAGAGTTGCACGGCTTCGCGCAGCGGGAACACCGCCTAGACGCTTGGCAGAAAGAGCTGGCTTTCCTTGCAAAGTACATCAGGCCTCGTTACGGTACCAGCAGTACGGCTACAGACGATTTATCCGGCGCGGGTCTTACTCGAATAGCAAATGATGGTAAGTAGCTCCGTTTTTGCGCTACAATCATGCTGTGATGCGGCGCTCCATCGCTATTCTTGTTGCAGTGTTGTTCAGCGCCTTGCTGATCGTACCTGCATTCGCTGCGTCCGTTAAGTCTGGTTTGCCGTCCTGCTGCCGAAAAGACGGCAAGCATCATTGCGCTGTGCAAGCGGCGGGTCATTCTTCCGAGTCGGCGGTTGTGGCAATCAGTGATAAGTGCCCCTTCTTCCCACATACCTCGGTGATGAGAGATCACGAGATCGATGCGGCAACGCAAGCAGCGGCTGTTTTCGCCGGGTGGATCAGTCATCCTAGCGGCTCACCGCAAATTGAAGCTGGATATCGCGTCTCTTATCAGCGATCGCACCAGAAACGCGGCCCTCCCTCCTCTTCTGTCCTTTCCTAAACCTCATTAGTGCATTTGTATTTACCTGGGAGGGTATCGTGCCTTGCTGTACTTTCGCAAGAAAGCTTTCTGCTTTCTTGTTTGTTGGTGCTTCTGCCGCATGGAGCTTGTTCGCGCAGGAGACGATTAATTACGCCAGTTTAAGCGGCGTAGTGAGTGATGCTTCTGGCGGCGTCATTAATGAAGCGGAAGCGGAAGTGCGTCAGCTTGCAACGAATCAAACTTCTCGCGTTCTCACGGATGGAAGCGGCCGTTTTCGATTTGCGTATTTAAATGCGGGTGATTATCAACTTCTCATTCGCAAAAACGGATTTACGGATTTCAGCCAAAACATCACCTTGACAGTGGGAGCTGCTTTCAACCTGCCGGTACAACTCTCGGTGGGATCAACGCAGCAGCACATTCAGGTCAATTCACAAGCTCCGGCGGTGGAGACTGCCCGCAGCGAAATCGCGGGAACAGTGAGGCCCGAAGAGGTAAACGATTTACCTCTCAACGGGCGCAACTATCTGGACCTGGCGCTGCTGATTCCCGGAGTCTCCCGTACGAACACGGGGAGCAGCCAGCGCTTTGCTGAGACGTCGGCTGTCCCGGGGACCGGTATCTCCATTAACTCGCAGCGCAATCTCGCCAACAGCTTTGTGGTGGACGGATTGTCCGCCAATGACGATGCGGCGGAACTGGCGGGAACTTTCTATGGTCAGGAAGTAATTCGAGAGTTTCAGGTAGTCACTTCTGGCGGGACAGCAGAGTTCGGCAGAGCTTTGGGCGGCTACGTGAATATTTTGACGCAGAGCGGATCAAACCATTTGCACGGGGATGCGTATGAGTTTTTCCGCAATCAGCGCTTTGATGCTCGTAATGCTCTGGCGAAGGACAAGCTGCCGCTTACGCAAAGCCAGTATGGAGCGAGCGTCGGCGGCGCAATCGTCAAAGACCGCGCCTTCTTCTTTTCTAATTTCGAGCAAACACGGCAAAACACGGCGGGCGTTATTACTATTTCGCCCACGGCTGTCTCCGCTATCAACAATCGTCTTCTAGCCGTTGGCTATCCCGGACAACTTGTCAGCACCGGCGAGTATCCCACCACATTAGACACAACAAATTATTTTGTT
>JBJMGL010000291.1:0-4232 GCA_045807985.1 Bryobacteraceae bacterium | reverse complement strand
TCTGAGGAAATTTTCTTTGGCGTTCCTGCCGAGCAAGCCATTGCGGCCGCGAGCAAGAACGACATGATTTTCTTCATATTCTGAATCCTTTCTCTACTACCAGCAGCAAGTAATTAATGTCAGTACTGCCGGTTACAACTTACCTATCGGCAGGAAGTTTTAGTACTTTAAAAGTCTGGAGATGGATAGGGCCAAATCTGTACTAGTACCGAAGGCTTCAGGAGATGGCCTATTTCTCAGATCTTATGGATGGCTTATGGCTCTGAAATCAACTTGCTATTCAGCAAATGCTAGCTGTAGCGGCTGCGGCTTGCTCTCATGAGAAGAAGGGGAAAGCGCAAATCTGGCTGTGAAATGAAATGTGCTTCCGCAATTTGGCTCGCTGTCAACCCACATTGTGCCATTCATGAGTTGAACCAGTTGAGATGAGATGGTCAGTCCCAGGCCCGTTCCGCCGAATTTGCGCGTGGATGAGTTGTCGGCTTGAGAGAAGGCATCAAAGATTACCTTCTGCTTCTCCTTTGGAATACCCATTCCTGTATCAGCAACGGCGAAGTGCAGGACTGCTTCAGAGCTGGATGAGCTTTCGGAGGTAATTCCGAGAGACACGGAGCCTTTACTGGTAAATTTGATCGCATTATTGAGCAGATTTAATAGAACCTGACGCAGTCGGCCCGGATCGCCGATGAGGCTATCGGGCACATCCGACGCCAGATTCATCTGAAGTTGCAGGCCTTTTTCCCGCCCTTGAACGGAGACCAGCCGCATTAACTGATCGAGGCATTCGTGTAGCTCGAATGGAATGTTTTCCAGCTCTAATTTACGAGCTTCAATCTTGGAGAAATCCAGAATATCGTTCACGATGCGCAGGAGAGAATCGGCGGAAGTCTTGATAATGTCCAGGTGTTCGACCTGCTCCGGGTCTAGGTCAGTGGACAGCGCGATGTCGGTCATGCCCATGATGCCGTTGATGGGCGTCCGGATCTCATGACTCATGTTAGTCAAGAACTCCGATTTTGCGCGATTCGCCGCTTCGGCTTTTTGCTCCGCTTCTCTTCGAACACAGATTTCCAGCTCCATTTTTTCATTGGCGAGCGAAAGGTCCTTGGTGCGTTCTTCTACACGAATTTCGAGCTGATCATGTGATTCGCGCAATTCCCTGGTGCGCTCGGCGATCAACTCTTGTAATCTTTGTTCCTTACGTTTCAAATGTCTTACATGGATTTTGTGAAGACTAAAGGCGCAACTTCCCAGCAGTAGAGCAGTCAGCAAGAAAAAGGTTCTGGTTTCGTAGAAGGCTGGTTGTATGACAAGGTTGATGCCAGAGCCGTTATTTGTGCAAAGGCTATCGATACAAGCGAGCACGCGGAAACGGTAATTCGCAGGAGGGATGTTCGTGTAATTTGCAAGGCCGCGAGAGCCTGACTGGACCCAATCCTTATCGAAACCTTCCAGCATGTAGCTGAACTGAAGTTTTTCCGGCACCGCCGAACCGGGGGCAGTAAACTCAAACTCGAAGCGCCTCTTTCCGGGCGGAATCACGAGCCCGCCATTAAATGAGACAGACGTATTATCAGCCAGTACGCGCTCAAGAACAACGGAAAAAGGAAGTTTCGAAGCGGCTAAATTACCTGGACTCACCACCGCAACGCCCTTGAGGGTCGGGAACCAGAGATGGCCATCTTGGGTACGCCAGCCAGCGGGTTGAAATCCGCCGTTGCACTCGCGGTTTTTCATGCCGTCCGCAACGCCATAATTGACTGATCGCAACGAGCGTAGTTTGCCGTCAGCAAAAGCAGCGAGATCCTTTCTGCTTACGCTCGCAACGCCCCGATTGGAGCTTATCCATAAACGGCCCAGCCCATCATCAAGAACTTTGAAGATGGCATCATCAATCAGGCCATCTTCCCTGGTATAGCTTGTGAACTTTCCGTTTGCGAATCGGACTAATCCTTTGCCATTGGTTCCAAGCCAGAGAGTCCCGTCCGGGTCTCCAGAAACCGAGTAGATAATTTCGCTCGGTAAACCATCACGGGCGGTGAAGGCGCGGAACTGGCCGTCCTTCCAGCGGACGAGACCTCCCCCGTCCGTTCCAATCCAAAGAGCGTCATGAGCGTCCTGATATAGGGAGGTGACCAGCTTGTTGGGCAGGCCGTCGTGAGTAGTTTTCGTGCTGAACCTCTCTCCATCGAAATGGCTCAGCCCGCCACGCGATCCGACCCATAAGGAGCCGTGACGATCCGTGTAGGCGCACAGGAACGAGCGGGCGGCCGGCAAGCCGTTGGCGGCTGTAAACGTTCGGAATTTTCCGTTCTCGAAACGCGCCAGGCCATTGCGCGTACCCACCCATAGGCTGCCTTCGCCGTCCTGAGTCACGGAAAACACCAATTTGTCCGGCAAGCCGTCATGGGTTGTGTACCGGGTGGCTTGGCCATTTTTCCAGCGGGTCAAGCCGCCATCGGAACCGACCCACACCCCTCCGGCTTTGTCCTGGTAAATTGCTAAGCTGGTGTCGCTGACAAGTCCCTGTTGCGCGGTGATCGGAGTGAAGATACCTTCACGAACTGAGGTAAGGCCGCCTTCGGTACCACCGAGCCACAAGGTTCCAGCGTGGTCCTCGAATATGGACCAGATACCCGAACTGGAAAGCCCGTCCTTCTTGGTGAATGAACTCATTTGAGCGCCAGCCAGTCGGTTCAGCCCATTCTCCAAGGTGCCGATCCACAAAGTACCCGCGGCATCCTCATAGAGAGAGGAAATAGAGCTGCCAGTTAAGCCGTTCACCTTTGTAAAAGGCTTCCGACCATTGGGATTCCATTGCAACAAACCGTTACCGTGCGTGCCGATCCAAACGAGTCCGTGCCGGTCCACGTAAACCGAACGAATATCGTTTCCGCCTAAGCCATCCTTGGCGGTGTAGGTTCGAAGGGTTCCAGCTGAAAATCGAGTAAGCCCGTTATGTGTTCCGATCCAGAGCACACCTTCGTAGTCGCCAGAGATCGAGAGCACGGAGTTGTCAGCAAGTCCATCTTTCTTTGTAAACCTCTGTAATTTGTTTTGGTGGAAGCGAGCCAACCCTCCCCCATCTGTCCCGATCCAAAGGCTGCCCAGCCCATCCTCATATAAAGACAGGATCGAGTTGCTTGCCAAATCCTTTTGGAATCTGAAAGGCTGGAACTTGCCATGACTAAAGCACGTGAGTCCTCCGCCCAAAGTTCCGATCCAAAGAATTCCCTCGTGATCTACGAGCAGGGATGTAATGAAGTTGTTTCCAAGGCCAGGGGTCGTGTTCTTTTCAAAAATTGTAAAGTGGATGCCATCAAAACGCGCCAAGCCACCTTCCGTGCCCAACCAGAGATAACCGTCTTTCGTTTGAGCAATGGTGGCAACAGAATTTTCCGGTAGTCCTTGCTCGCTTTGCCAGGACTGATGAACGAACTGCGTGATGGCCTTCGCGGGGTCGAGGCTTGCTTTTGCGGCAGGAACCAGCAGGAAAACCGAACTTAGGGCCAACAAAGGATAAAGCCATTGGAATGCGCTTAGGGTTCGTAGGAGCGCACGCATGAACTGGCTACAAGAACCGCAGCCTCCATTCCATGTTGTTGATTTTTGGTAAATCACTGTGCAGGTAGGTAAGCCCTGTAATACCTGTCTAGGTTTGGGGCTAAAACTCTCGCACGTTCTCATGTACGCCCAGTACCTGCTTACCAAGTCAGGATATTCCGAGATAAACTTGCGCTTTGTACAAAGCTATGGCTGTTTTGTTTGGTAGTGGTCCGGCGCCGGTGAAAAAACTAAATAGATTTGGAGTGATTTATCTCGTCTGCTCCTTTTTTGCTTTTGGCGGGCAGACTGATGTGCAGGGGATTATTCAAAAATCAGTGGCGGCCAATGATGCTGATTTCCGGGTCGAACCGGAGTTTGCCTATAAAGTACTTGAGCGTGGGCCGCAGGGGTCCAAGACTTATGAAGTCACGATGATTGATGGCTCTCCGTACCACCGGCTCATAGCAGTAAACGGCAAGCCGCTGTCAAAGGACGCCGAACGCGCGGAACAGCGAAAACAGGAGCAGGCGATTGCGCGGCGGCGTTCGCAATCTTCCCGGGAGAGGCAAAGGCGGATCGCAAGCTATCAGAAGGACCGGCAACGTGACCGTGCGATGATGCAGCAATTGACAAAAGCGTTTACTTTTACGCTCGTGGGCGAGGGGAAGCTTGGGTCTTTTGATGTG
>JBJMGL010000290.1:0-3312 GCA_045807985.1 Bryobacteraceae bacterium | reverse complement strand
TTGATTGATGCAGCTATTATGGCGCTGCCTTGCGCCTTGGGCGCAGGCTTGTTCCTGTACCTCCACGGCGCGATGAGCTTGGGGAAACAGACACTGCCGTTTTTGTTGATGGCCATCGCAACGGTGCCCTTGTTATACAAGCTGCTCTGGGCTTTTGCGGGTTGTGACACGATTGGGATGCGAAAGGCCGGTCTGCAGCTAGTGGATTTTGACGGCAATCCGCCGTCCCAGACGCGCCGGTACCTGCGGTTGTTTAGCAGTACTCTCAGTTTCCTGGCGGCTGGTATTGGCCTGATCTGGTCACTGGTTGATGAGGATTGTTTAACCTGGCACGATCACATTTCCAGTACGTTTCCAACGATAGCGTCCGAGAACTAAGACGCTGCTTGCTTCGCCGCACCCTGCGATCAACGAAGGGAAGTATTACCGGCCGGAACGAGCACGGCTGACATGGAGCCCTTTGATTTCGGCATTCTGGGGTCAGCGCCGTATCCGTGGATCTGGTCGCGAGCGAACTCCGCTTGTGGGCGTTCGCAGGTAATTACGACCGTTCGGCCTGTCGTATCTACTTCCCTGGCATGCTGAAAGGCTACGTCCGTGGACAGAAAGAACAGTTTCTGCAGCATCTCAATGACATAGTCGTAAGTGTGTTCGTCATCGTCCAACAGAACGACATGGAAAAGGCGCCCGTGTTGTTCCCCTTCGTGTTTACGAATGGACGGTGTAATGGTAGGAGCAACGGCGCACTGCATCAGGAGAGGGCTTTCTTATTGGAACATCAGGAAGCAATGACCCGCAAGCCCTGCAGCCTTCCGGCGCTTCCCTGCATCCAATTGTTGTTAGAATGGTATTACTCCGCAAAAAGGGGGCGCAACGGCTTCGACGGGATCGGATCGTTGTGTGAAGGCGTGTCGGGTTCCGAGCTCCCGTAAAACGATCGGAAAACAATAACTGCCAATAATCAGCAGTTTGCTTACGCTGCCTAATCTAAACCATTAGGTTGCGCGCCCCAGCCAGTGAGCCTGCGCGTTGGCTAGTGAGCGTCATTTAGCAGGATAGGCACCAAGCTTCGGTCCGGAGCTATGGGCCGAGATCAATCGGACTAGACGGCTATCGCTCTTGCCGGTTTTATAGGTAGTCGTTGAACATGCCAGAACCGGATACACACGTAGGCTTTGCATAGCGGGCTTTCTCGGACGCGGGTTCAACTCCCGCCGCCTCCACCAAGATCTTCTGTAATAGTCAAACTTCTTAATGTAAGCGGCTGAACGCCGGTAGAATAAGCTTATGAACCGTGTAGAAGAGCTTCAGCGCAGTATTCAAGAATTGACACCGGATGAATTTGCTCAGATAGCACGTCATGTTCATGCTCTTGAGCAGGAGCACTGGGATCATCAACTTGATCAGGATGCCGCTGCGGGTCAGCTTGACTTTTGGTTGAAGAAGCCACAGAGGGCCAGCGCGCAGGTCTCCTGAAAAGCTGGCCGCCGTCAACGTGAAGTCACTTGCAACTCCCCGATTCTGGCGGCTGTTTCACGAATTGCCTAAAGAAGTACAGGAACTTGCCGCGAAAAGTCATCAACTTTGGCTTAATAATCCTTCCCATCCGTCTTTGAGGTTCCGTCACCTGGAAGGAAAAGAAGACTTCGCCACGGTGCGAACAGGTAAGTTCTTTTAATGTAAGCAGCTTGAACAGCATTCGCATGAGTTCATAAGGGCCGCAACCCTAGCCCCATCTAGTGCGTCATCATAGAAAATATGAAGTTCCGTCTCACCCTGCTCGTGTTGTGCCTTACTTTTGCACTCCAGGCGCAGATGCAGATGAATGTTGAACAATTGGCGGATTTCGTCCGTTCCGAACTGGCTCTCCGGCAGCACTCTGACAAACAAATTGCCGCTTATGTCAAAAAACTTAAATTGAGCGAAAAATTGCCGGATAAAACCATTCTTGATCTCGAAGCGCAGGGAGCAGGACCGAAAACTGTGCAAGCCCTCCAGGAGTTGCGCAACGAAACCGCCAGTCTGAAACCGCCTGCGCACGATTCTACTTACTCGCCCACCACCGTTCCCGATACAACTGCTACGGGAGATACGACCGCAAAACTCAGAGTGAAAGCTCCTCCCATCCCGCCTCCCGACTCTGTCCGCCAGCAAAAGATACTAGATCAAATTAAGCAATACGCTCTCTCCTACACGCAAAACCTTCCGAATTTTATCTGTGTTGAAGTGATGCGCCGGTATATCGATCCGAACGCCGGGGACCATTACCGGAGCCTTGGTAACATTCTGGCCAAAGTGAGTTATAACCAGGGCAAGGAGAGCTACAAGGTTTACTCTGTCAACGGCCAGTACTCGAATGTCTCTTTGGAGCAAGCCGCATCAACGGGAGGCGCAGTCTCAAACGGCGAGTTTGGGAGCCTGATGCGCGAAATTTTCGAGGACAAGAGAGCAGCCGAATTTAGTTGGGACCATTGGGCGACACTGCGAGGCCGTCGCATGGCCGTATTCAACTATTTCATCGACAGCGGCCATTCCAACTACTCCATCGAGTACGGCTCCGGGGCTGGTGAGCAGCGCATCATTACCGCATATAAAGGCTTGATTTACGCGGACGAGAGCACAGGCGAGATTGCGCGTATCAAGTTCGTTGCTGTGGACATCCCGCGCAGTTTTCCCATTAGCGAAGTAACGGAAATCCTGGATTATGATTTAGTGAACATCAGCGGCCAGCAATATGTGTGTCCCCTCCTGGCCCGGCTTTACATGACGGCGGGCCGTGACAAAACAAAGAACGAAATAGAGTTCCGGGACTACCGCAAATTCGGCACGGAAACAAGCATTACTTATGACACTAATCCGACTGCCGCCCCGCCAGAGCCGCTACCGCCCAGTAAAACAGAAGAACAGCCTATTACTACATCCACGACCACGGCTGCTAAACCAGCGCAGGCAGACACGCAGAAAAGCAGTAAACCGGCTTCCGCCTCGAACGCTAATCCTTGGGCTTTGCCGACTGCTCCTCCACCACCTCCGCAATAGCAGCGCACGTCAGAGCGAGCGCCTCCGAACGGTTTGTGCCGTCAATAGCAACAACATGCACATGAGGACCACCCGGCCGCCAGCGCGAGAACATGCGTTCGCACGGATAGCCCGCAAAGGCGGACACCAGCGGAACGCCCGCTGCTGCCGCCACATGTTGACCAACTGAATCATAACCGACATAAAGGTCACTCTGCACGATGTGGCTGGCAAATCCAGCATAGCTTCCGTCATATACCTGCAAAAGCGGTGAGTTCAGCCGTCGGTTCAAAT
>JBJMGL010000289.1:0-4793 GCA_045807985.1 Bryobacteraceae bacterium | reverse complement strand
GCCAGTACCAGCAAGACATGAAGGAGTTGCGGGAATTGCAAGCCCAACGCCAACAGGAACAGGAAGAAGCCGCTACCAAACTGAGCCGAGACCGTCAGGAAGCGGGCCTCCCGCAAACAGCCCGTGGCTTCGAATTTACAAAAGCAGCAGCCGAATCCGGCAAACCAATGGAAGGGACGATGGACCGCTGCCAACAGAGCGACTCCACCCTGTCCTGCACGGGCTCCATTTAATTAAATCCAAACCGCTGTAGCGGAGACGATTCTGTACGAAAGGAATTCAGAACTCGTATTTCGGCGGAGTGACACCTTTAGCTCGAAGATACATTTCAGCCGAGGCGCGGTGGTTTGTGCTGTGATCAAGCATGCCGAGGAGCAGGTCCATGCCAGTGGTGGAATCTCGACCGCCAAACTTGTACGTTTTATGGAGTTGCTCAGGCGTGAGTTGCGAAACCTGGGAGATGGCCTTTTCGTAGGAAGATTTCACGTACGCAATCACGTCCGCTTTGCTTTCCGATGCTGGTTTACCAGGATTCGGCTTTTCACCGGCGAAAGCGCTCAGGAAGTACCCCAGAGCTTGCGACAGGTGCGCGAGTTGCCCGCCGAAGCTCATCTGCTCGGGAGTCAGCTTAAAGCTGTAGTTCTCTTGAGGCATGGCTTCGGCGACTTTCACCGTGAAGTCTCTCGATGTTTGCAGATGTTTCAAGAAGACTGATTTCAGACTGTCGGCGTCAGCGCTGCCCTGCGCGCAAACCGGCAAAGCAATAACAGCAGCCAATATAAGGGTAAGACAAAGATTACGCATCATCGGTTATGATAACCAGCCCACGCCTGTTTCAGTTCGTCCGCAAGTTCTTCAACAGGTTGCTCCTGTTCCCCTCTCCTCGATCTTGAGCGACTTTCATTGTTCCGGCGGTCAGAAATGATCAGGTACGCCGCAGTTCCAATCAGGATAGTGCCAACGATAGAGGCAACCCGTTCTAAGTGACTCACAATAGTTCCCTTCCTTAAACAAACTGTCAATTAGACGATAGCGCAAGCAACTCTCGAAAGTTCAACGAGAGACTCTGCTTTCTGCCATTAATGGTTAAAGGGAGGCCGCCAAGCGTGTTCCCGTTTCATGCATGCCAAATAAAATAATCCAAACGCGCGCGAAGACGCCTGTTCATCGGCTGTTAGGACCACTACAGGAGTTTTTTGCGCTGGAAACGTCAGCAGGATTCGTGCTGCTGCTTTGCACAGCCATTGCTCTCCTTTGGGCCAACTCTCCCTGGGCTGAGAGCTATGTAGCGCTGTGGCACACAACCGCAGGCGTCGCTTTTGATCATTTCCGTCTTTTACGGGATCTGCATTTCTGGGTGAACGATGGACTGATGTCCATTTTCTTTCTCGTTGTGGGCCTGGAGATCAAGCGCGAGTTATTAGAAGGCGAGTTGCGTTCTCCAAAGCAGGCGGCGCTACCGATTCTGGCGGCACTCGGCGGTGTGGTGGTGCCTGCCGTCATCTATGGCCGGTTTAACGCGGGCGGACTGGGCAGCGCCGGCTGGGGTATTCCGATGGCAACCGATATTGCCTTCGCGGTCGGTATCATGGCGTTGCTGGGAAAGCGCGTGCCGCTGGGCGTGAAAATTTTCCTGACCGCCCTGGCAATCGCCGATGACCTGGCTGCCGTGCTGGTGATCGCGATCTTCTACACAAAGCAGATTGCTTGGTGGGATCTGGCAATGGCGGGAATTTGTGTTCTTGTTCTGATGATAGTGAACCGGCTAGGCGTACGGCATCCTGTTCCCTATATGCTGCTAGGAATCGTTTTATGGATTCTCATGCTGGAATCGGGCGTGCATGTCACGATTGCGGGCGTGCTGCTGGCGGGAGCGATTCCGTCACGATCAGACCCCGACGACCATTCGCCTTCCTTGGCCCGGCAGTTTGAGCATGCTCTCCACCCATTTGTGACTTTCGCCATCATGCCCTTATTTGCCTTGGCAAATGCAGGGCTCAAATTTACGGAAAGCGTGGGTGAAACGCTCTCGCAGCCTATTGCGCTGGGGGTTATTTTGGGGCTGATGCTGGGAAAACCAATCGGGATTACGCTAGCTTCCTGGTCGGCTGTGAAGTTAAGGCTGGCCTCGCTGCCCAGCGGCGTGGGCTGGCGCGAAATTCATGGCGCAAGCTGGCTGGGCGGAATTGGCTTCACGATGTCACTGTTTATCGCGGGCTTGGCGTTTCGAGATCCGGCCTTACTGAGAGTAGCCAAATTCGGCATCTTTACAGGTTCACTGCTGGCAGGCTTGGTAGGCTCGTTGCTCCTGATGCGGCAGTATGCCCGGAGGAGCGGACCAAGCGGTTGAAACAGTGTATCGGTTACAGCGGCGCAGGAGTCCATAGCCGGAGGTTCGAATGGCTGAAGACAAAAAATGCGCCCACCCTTCGTGCAAGTGCAAGGCGAGGGAAGGAAGCGATTACTGCAGCACCTATTGCGAAGGCACGGGCAGCACGCCGGATGTAACTTGCGGCTGTGGCCACCCGGCCTGCTCAACGGCAGGAAGGTTGTAAGGCAGAGAGCACAGGCAGAATAAACGGGTTCTGCCTGTGCTCTGTATTACCATTTGGCGTAATGAGAACAGCGGTCCTGTTTATTCTCTGTGGCCTTGCTCCCTCACAAACGCCCAATGGACAAGCGGCTAAGCCTGAAGTCATTAAAGTAGAGCCGCCCAACTGGTGGGCGAATCATACGCTGAATCCGGTAAGATTACTCATTCGAGGCAGAGGCTTATCAAACGCACAGGTTACGGCGGCAAGCGGGCTCACGACGGATCACATTTGGGTGAATGGAGCCGGTACTTACTTGTTTGCCGATGTCAAGATTCCGGCTGACGCAAAACCAGGATCTTATCCGCTTCAAATTAAGACGGTGGAGGGAACCGCTACGGTTCCGTTCCGTATCGACGCATCGCTTTCCCCAGAGGGACGTTTTGCGGGTTTCTCTCCGGATGACGTGATCTATCTCATCATGCCGGACCGGTTTGCAAATGGAGACCCGTCGAACGACAATCCGGAAATTTCAAAGGGTCTGTTCGATCGTAACAATAGCCACTCTTATCACGGCGGTGATCTGCAGGGCGTTATCAATCATCTGCCCTATCTCAAATCATTAGGCATTACAACGCTCTGGTTGACGCCGGTCTATGACAACGTGAATGGACCCAATGTGGTGCAAGCCATAGGAGGAAAGCCGATAGCCGACTATCACGGTTATGGAGCTGTCGATTATTACGGAATCGAGGAACACTTCGGAACTTTCGATCTCTTGCGAAAGCTGGTGGACGAAGCGCACCGGATGGGATTGAAAGTCATTCAGGACCAAGTGGCCAACCATGTCAGTCCTTATCATCCGTGGGTGGCCGATTCGCCCACGCCCTCCTGGTTTCACGGCAACAGAGCGCATCATGTGAATGAAACTTTTGAGATTTGGGATTTGATCGACCCGCATGCGTCAGAAGCGCTGCGCACGGCGGTTCTTGATGGATGGTTCCAAGACGTGCTGCCGGATATGAATCAGGATGACCCGGAAGCGGCGCGCTACGAGATTCAAAATGCTCTATGGTGGGTGGGAATTGCCGGGTTTGACGGCATACGGCAGGACACTTTGCCGTACGTGCCGCGAAACTTCTGGACGAAGTGGTCGGCGGCTTTGAAACGGCAGTACCCCAATTTACAGGCAGTCGGCGAAGTTTTCGATAGCAATCCGGCCATTCCTTCCTATTTTCAAAGTGGTTGTCGAGGCAACGATGGAGTGGATGCCGGTGTTGATACCGTATTTGACTTCCCTGCTTACTTCAGCATTCGAGACGCTTTCGCGCGCGGCAAGGACCTGGAGCAAGTCGCGAAGACGCTAGGAAATGACCGGCTTTACTGCCATCCGGAAACGCTGGTAACTTTTTTGGGCAATCATGATGTGCAAAGATTCATGAATGAATCCGGAGCTACTGTTGACGGGCTCAAGCTGGCCTTTACCTTCTTGCTGACAGCTCGCGGAACACCGACCATTTACTACGGTGATGAGATCGGGATGAAAGGTGGCGATGATCCAGACAACCGGCGCGATTTTCCCGGCGGCTGGCGAGAGGACAAGCGCAGCGCGTTTGCGGCTTCCGGAAGGACTGCGGAGGAATCAGAAATCTTCGATCATGTCGGGAAACTCGCTGCTTTAAGGAGGGAACTCCAGCCGTTGCGAGGGGGCGAAATGGTGAATCTAACCGTTACGAAACAGGCTTGGGCTTACCTTCGCAAGAGCCAGTCAGGAACAGTTATTGTGGCACTGAATAATGGAACAGATGCAGTAGACATACCCGTACGCTTCGGCGCGAATGAGCAGTTTCATAGCAGACTTGGCGTGACGGGAGACCTGGCGTTTCACAGCGGACAAGGTACGATCCATTTGCCTCCACGAAAAGCCGAAATCTGGGTGGGGCAATAGCAACGAGTTCGTGCTATGGCTGCGGCTATTCATTACTCAAGCTGCTACGGTAGCTATTCCAGCCTGACTTGGCAGCAGCGGCGAAACTAGCGAACTGAGAATAGTCATCGTTCCAGGTGGTGTACATGAAGCCCAGAATGCCAGGAACACCGGTTGCGGCCTGCAACTCCTGTTGTGCAGCCGCAGTGCCGTTGCCGGTATCGTAATAACCGGCAATAATTTGCGCGTGCGGTGTCGGTTGCTTCGCATCGGTACCGGAAAACCAGACGAGGGAATCGTGCAAATGATCGAGATTCCAATTCATGACCGTGACG
>JBJMGL010000288.1:0-21978 GCA_045807985.1 Bryobacteraceae bacterium | reverse complement strand
TGATCTATCTGGTCGAGGATGGCGTACTGGTTCTGAACGCGTCGAGTGATGAAAGCCGTAAGAATATCGGACACGTGCGGCTGCGGCTGACGGAAGGGTTGACGGGGTGGGTCGCACGGGAGCGCCGTTTGCTGGCGATTTCGCGGGAAGCGTATAACGATCCCCGGTTTAAATTCTTTAAGGAACTGCCGCAGGACTTGTTTGAGGCGTTTTTATCGGTGCCGATCATTTCGCAGAACAAGGTGGTGGGCGTCATCAATGTGCAGCACCGGGAAGCGCGCATTCACTCCGGCAGCGACATGGAGATGCTGAGCACGGTGGGCGAGCAGGTCGGCTGCTTGCTGGTGCTATCGCAGCAGAAAAGTGTGGGGGCTTCGAGAGCTCCGGCGGCAGTTTAAGGCTGGAACTTACCTGCCGCTCTTGGGATTTCCGAACCAGCTTCCTTGTAGCTGGTACTGCTGCCTGCTACGGTCCTGCTTCTACTCGGTTTTACAAAGGCGAATCCCGTCATAAGAGCGCCGGATCACCTCTCCCGGAGCTGTGACCAGCAAGATTCTTCCTGCCGACCTTATAGACAGGAAAACCCCCAAAATCTCCGCCAATCTCAGTTTTTGGTCGAGCGTATTTCCTCTTTTTGCTGCCCAACGCTTTGCTCCACCATTCGCGCTAATCCCAAACCGCCATTAGCTGCTAAAGCATTGGCAAACTGCGACTCGGCCATTTCCATCGCCTGGTTGTCTCCGCCCTCGCCATCATCGCTGCCCAGCCATCCGGACGATGAATCTTCATGCACTAACTTCATCATTTCACCAATCATCAAAGCCTCAAATTGCTGTGCGGCCTGATGCAATTTCAAAGGCTTCGAACCCGCCTCCAGATTCATGGATGGACCATTAAATCTTGCGGAATCTGCTGCGATATTCATAATCAAATTACGTCCAATTCTGCGTCGAGCGCTCCGGCTGCGCGCAGGTTTTGTAGAATCGCGATCACATCGCGAGTCGTGGAACCAATCGCCGCCAATGATTTCACTAACTCTTCCACCGTTGCGCCATCTTTCAGCACAACGTTGCGCGCCTTTTCATCCTTCGCGCCCACCGTTGTCTGCGGCACCACAACCGGCGGATTCGGGTTAAACGGAGCTGGCTCAGTGGCGGTGTAAACCGTCTGAATTTCAACGGTTAAGTTGCCATGCATAATCGCCACCGGCGCAATGCGGACATCCTTGCCAAGCACCACCGTGCCGGTTCTTTCGTTCACTACCACGCGGGCCACGCGATCAGGATGAACCGAGAGCCGCTCCAACTCAGAAATAAATTCAATCGAGCGAGCGGAAAATTGCGGAGGCACCGCAACCGAAACCAGCCCCGAGTTCTCAGCGCGCGCCACGCCGCCATTGCCGGCAAAATGCCTGTTAACTGCTTCCGCAACTCGCGCCGCCGTTGTGAAGTCAGCATCTTTTAACTGCAATCGTACGGTACTACCAATCGCAACTGATGGCGCCGGGCGCTCGACAGTAATGCCGTTCGGAATACGTCCCACCGTTGGATGATTAACCGTTTGAGAATTTGCTGTCCGGCCCGCGACAAAGCCGCCCGTAACAACCGGGCCTTGTGCCGTCCCGTAGACTTGCCCATTGATGCCCCGTAGCGTTGTCAACACTAAAAGCCCGCCCTGCAAATTGTTGGCATCGCCAATGGCAGCCACAGTGGCATCCAGTGTTGAGCCTGGTTGCGCGAAAGGCGGGAGTGTCGCTGTTACCAGAACCGAGGCAGTATTCTTCACGGTAATCGCGCCAGGGTTGACACTAACGCCCATGCGCTGCAGCAAATTCGTTAAACTCTGCACGGAAAACACGGTCTGCTGCCGGTCTCCGGTGCCATTCAGCCCGACAACCAAGCCGTACCCAATTAACTGATTCGTGCGAACCCCCTCAATGGTGACCAAGTCTTTCAAACGGACACCACGCTCCAGCTCTTGCGCGGCAAGGGGGTCGCGTACGACCACTGTTGGGGCTGGGCCAGACGGAGCAACCGTTGCAGGAAAGTTTGGCAAAACCGGTGGAGGTATTGGTGTCTCTGGAACAGCCGGAGGCAACTGCAAAGGAGGCGCTTGAGCGCTCAGAAGCGGCGTGAGCAGAAGTGAAAAGGCAAGAAGAAACCTCATTAGAATGGCAAAGCCCCCAGCAGAATTCGGTACAGAATATTCGGCCGGCGCACTGCATCATTCACCACTCCACGGCCATTGATCTTCAACTCCATCTCCGCGACGCTTCCCGACAAAACCGTATTCGCCCTGGATAGATCGTAAGGCCGCACCACGCCTCGCACAGTAACGATCTGATTCTCTGAATTCACGAGCACCGTTTTTGACCCCTCGATTACAAGAAACCCATTCGGCAGCACATCCACCACACGCGCTGAAATTGTAGTCGTCAACGTGGTGGTGCGCGACGTGGTGCCTTGACCATTCAACTGATTATTGCCATTAAGAGTAATAAGATTAGAAAACCGGTTAGGAACAGCCAAGGATCCCGAAGCCGACGTGACTGCTGCGCTGGCGTTCGAACTCCGCTGCGTTTTCGTAAGACCCGTCGAAACGGCGGATGCCTGTTCACTGACGATGATCGTCACAATGTCATTTACATTCCGGGCGCGAAGATCGGTGGAGAGATCAGCTAAAACAACCGGTCCGGCCAGCAATGAGCCTGGGTTCTCCGCAGACGCTTCTATGGCGGTTTGGTGCGCATCATCCACGTACTGCTCCAGCGCTGTCTTTACCGGCTCTTTCGGCTTTTTGGGCCCCTTTGCCCCAAAGCTGACGCTCGTTAAAAGCACGGTCAGCGCTATCGATCTATAAATTTGAGCTACCATCTTGTCCCCCTTCAACGGCCAGCCCTGCTGAACTGGTTGCCAGCACAAGCACTTTGTCTTTGCCTTCTATCCGTGCGCGAAACTTTCTGCCGCTTTTGGCATTGCGCACTGTAATCACTGATCCCCGGCGGCCTCCGTCTTCGGCGATGCCCTGCGCCTCTAAACGTGTTCGCTCCGATTGCACAACAACCGCTACCAGATCTCCACGCTCCACATCCTTGCGTTCACGCAATAGCGAAGCTTTAAGAGTTGTATCCGCCGAGATGCTGTTCTGTGGTAAGAAACCAAGGACCTCTTTGAGCGAAGTGCAGTAGTTGTCACGAGTAAGCGGACCTTCGTAGTCTTCCAGTCTTACTTGTTCCCGCCGGATTTCTTCGCCAGGGTGCAACAACTCAGCCGCTACCACATGCTGCTCCTTGACTGTCACGCGCACACGCGCCCAAATCAGAAAATTGTGGTTCCCCGCGTAATTCACAGAGCCGCGCCAGACAACCGGGCCGTTAGACGATCCGCTGAGCCCCGCCAAAGGGAAACTAATTTCACCTAGTGGCGCTGGATTCGTGCTCTCATCAACAATTTCAATTGTGGCGTTACGATTTGCCAGTGTTTTCTCCATCGCCGCACGTATGGCTTCCCGGCTTGGTACGGACATTGGCCAGCTGAAACAAACGCTTTCTGGCACTTCACCTTCGATGTTGTGTTCCAGCGCAATCCGTCTCAACTCACTTGCGCGAAAAATTCGCTGTTGTCCTGGGACCGGCGCTAAGCCAACTTGCAAATCAGAAGACAGATTCGTGAACAGCGACGCCGCATTCGCTAAATCGCGTCCATAGATACGATCTGATTGGACGGCGTGGCAAGCGGGCGCCGTCAGCGCCATCGCTAGCAGGACGGGCAATATCATTGCGGAATTTGGTTAACCTGCTGATACATCTCATCCGCGGCCTTCACAACGCGAGAGTTTGCTTCATAAGCGCGCTGGCTCTGAATCAGATTGACGAACTCTTCGACAACATTGACGTTCGACTGTTCGCTATATCCCTGCATGACAGTGCCGAGTCCTTCAGCGCCGCCCGGATTGCCGACTTGCGGATCACCCGATGCGTCTGTCGGCTGAAAAAGCGAGTTACCGAGGCTATTCAGTCCGGCAGGATTTTGAAAATTAGCAAGCTGAATCTGCCCAGCCCTTTGCGCTTGGTTCTGTCCAGGCATCGTATAGCTGACGGTTCCATCCTGGCTGATAGTGACTGCCTGGGCATTAGCAGGGATCGTAATTTGCGGCTCGATAGGATCTCCTTCCGCCGTTACCATGTTGCCGTTGCGGTCGAGTTGAAACAGTCCAGCCCGCGTATAGGCCAGGTCTCCCGCAGGGCGGCGCACTTGGAAGAATCCCTTGCCTTGAATTGCCAGGTCCAGATTGTTATCCGTTTGCGTCATGTTGCCCTGGGAGAAGATGATTTCGTTTGAAACCGTTCGTGTTCCCAAACCGAGCTGGAGACCGGCAGGCGTGGTCGTTTGCTGGCCGGCGGCAGATCCGGGCTGAATCATGTTCTGATAAAGCAGGTCCTGAAACTGCGCCCGGCGGGCTTTAAATCCCGCAGTGCCAGAGTTGGCTAAATTGTTTGCAATACTATCAACATTTGTTTGCTGCGCGGTCATGCCGCTGGCAGCGCTATTGAGGGCTCGTATCATTTGTTTCTCATTTCAATTTGATTGGTGTTATTAACTGACGCGCGCCACTTCCTCAATGGCGTGCCGGTTCATCTCCGTGCCGATCTTGAGAGCGCGTTGAAGCATTTCGAAGTGCCGGAGCAGCGAGATCATGCGGGCGGACGCTTCGGCTGGTTGGGCATTGGACGTTTCAACGCTGGCCTGATAGACTTCGGCATTGCTCGGCGCGTCTGGTCCGTCTTTGGGGTCAGGTGTTTTGAAGTAGGTGGAAGCGAATTTGTTCAATTTGTTTGGTTCGCTAAAGTTCACGATCTCCAACTGACCTAATACCGCGCCATTCTGCGTAACCTGACCATCACGACTTACCTGGATCGGATCAGTCGATTGTGTTTGCAAGGTTTGGCTGCCGACAAGACGCACCGGGTAGTTTTCGGCGGTCATCAGAACACCCTGCGAGCTGAGATGAAAGCTTCCGTTGCGCGTATATAAAGGTCCATTCGGACCGTTGACGGAAAAGAAGCCCTTGCCCGAAAGCGCTAGGTCGGTTGAGTTGCCTGTGCTCACAAGATTGCCCTGCGAAAAATCTGTCCAATGACGCTGCACAACAGGCGACTCGCCAATAATGGGATTGGATTCATTGGCGAGTTCGGGAGCCAGATAGGTGCCGTAAAACTCGCGATCCACTTTAAATCCGTTACTCGCGGTGTTTGCGAGATTGTTAGCAAGCATGTCGAGTGAATCCATGCGCGCCTGGAGCCCGCTTGCTACCGCTGTTGTTAATGCGTCCATGTCAACTTTCCTTTAGCACGCGCTGTGCCACTCAGAAATAGCTGAAATATGGCGCGTATTAGCCGCAAATAAGCGCTAGGATGCACGTACACTGTCGAAATTTTGATGGCGGTCTGGAGGGATGCTCAATTTTTTGACACAGGGCCCCCATACGTCGCCGTAAACTCATTGCAAAGTAATGAAGAAGAGATTGGCGCTTGGCGTGCAAAACAAAGAGCGTGACACTTTCACCGGTCATCTCGGGAGCGCCCGCTCAAGCCACACCGCGGAACCGTCCATCTCAAGGTCCGGACGATCAGTCAAAAGACTTCTATAGTTATCTACGTTCGAGCGCTCAGGACGATAGCGAAGCGCCAAACAACGGCGTTGGTGAGCGCACCACTAAAACCAATAAGAACGAGAAGCAGTCCAGCAAAAAAGCGGATACAGATCAGGCAACGGACGCAATCGTCGCGCCTGTGACGCCCCAAATCGAGGGATCTGTTCCGCCATTATCTATGACCGCACTTCTTGGCTTGCCCACCGTTCAAAAAACCGATGCAGCCGAAACAGGGAGAAAGACAGACGACGGGAAAGCGGTGCTTGCTTTAGCAAACACCGAATCAGATACCGGTTCTGATCAGCAGGGAGCGGCAAACACCGGCGCAAATTTAGTGACGGCAAAACCCGATCCACCAAACATTACATCGCTTGTTTTCTCGAGTATCAAGCCAAAGGCGGATACCCAGCTAAAGAATGATAAGTCTCCATCGAAAGATCGTGATAGTGACGCTGATACAAAAGTCAACCTTGCTGCATTACTGAACACCGCTGCTCCTCAATTTTTGGATATCGCCCCTCCAAAGGAAGACAGCAAATTCAATCCTGTCAGTTCAGCAGGAGCTATCACGGGCAATGAAACCAGCGGAATCCCTGTTGAGCTGTTGGCGGCAGGCACATCGCCAAGCGAGACTACATCAGCTCCGGAACCGGGCAATCTCGCGTTTGCGCTGCGGTTGAGTGAAGGCCCGCTGAACTCAAAACCTCAGCAACATTCGCCACAAGTTCCCTTAACTGAGGCAATTGGCGGTGCTGCGCAAGTTGGAAACGCAAACTCAGCGAATATAGCAACGGCTGTGCAAGCGGCCGTGGACTCCCAGCTTAAGGAGCAATTGCATCAGCATAATGACGGCTCATCAGGAATCGCTTCCTACGAAGTTCCGCAAACACATCCGCAGAATACTTCCGATGTGCCGCAACTTACTAACGAGCAGACGGCGCACACCACGGCTGCCGACCTCGAAGCCAAGCAGGAACTTGCCAATGCAGAGCCGGTCCGTAACGTGCATATGCAGGTTGTCGGCGATAACAACAACCGGGTGGATGTGCGCTTAACGGATCGTGGCGGCGAATTACACGTTAGCGTGAAATCCGGTGATATGAATTTGGCGCAGAACCTACAAGATCACATACCGGAACTCACCTCGCGTTTAGAGCAGCAGCGCTTCCAAACAGAGGTCTGGATTCCGAAACTGGCCGACAACGGAAAAGCCGAAATGTCCGGCACTCGCGACTTCTCTTCAAACGGAAACAATAACTCCAACAGCAGTAATAACTCAGATCGACAAGGAAAAGGACAACAGCAATATAAGCCTGACTGGGCAGATGTTCTTGAGAACTCAACCCGAGGTGCAGGAAAGAGCGAACAAACATGGCTTCAGTAACCAATACTTCTTCAAATAGCGCCAATAATCTTTACAGCGCAACCGACAGCAGCAGCAAGACTGCAAGCAGCCAGAACTCCGCAAGCAGCAGCTTAGGCGGTTCCAGCGCGCTGGCAAATCAATCCACATTTTTAACGCTGCTCGTCGCGCAGTTGAAGAACCAGGACCCAACGCAGCCCGCTGACGGCATGCAGTTCGTGACTCAGTTGGCGCAGTTCAGCAGCCTGGAGCAGAACCTTGCCATGCGTACCGATCTGGACAGCATCAACGCAAAGATGACGAGTACGGCATCGGCTGGCGGCGCGGATTCGTCCAAGAGCGGAACGGGGTCAACTAGCGCCGTTTAATCGCAATCAAATTAACGATTTCAGGAGAAATATATGTCTAGCGTATTTTCTATCGCACTTTCCTCATTACAGGCCGAATCAGAGGCCATTAATACAACTGGCCACAACCTTGCTAACATCAATACCAACGGATTCAAGCAAAGCAACGTGAATTTTCGCGATCTGGTTGCGGCAAGCCTGGGCGGCAATTCGCTGGGCCTTGGTGTAGCGACGCCTGTTGCTCAACAGATTTTTTCTCAAGGTGCAATTTCCAGCTCTACATCGCCCTGGGCAGCAGCCATTCAAGGCAACGGTTTTTTCGTGCTGAAACAATCAGCAGGTCCGCAAGCCTACACGCGGAACGGAAACTTTACCCTAAGTAAAACGGGCGAGCTGCAAACCCTTACGGGCGAGAACGTGCAAGGATGGACCGCAACTCCGAGCGGCATCAATGCAACGGTGCCCCCAAGCGATATTACTCTCAACATGGGCAGCACTGTACCACCTAATCCGACAAGCACTTTGTCGTTTACCGCGAACCTGAATGCGGCTGGTGATCCCGTCACTGGCAGCGGCAACATGTCTGTTCCGGTGCAGGTGACTGATTCACTGGGAAATCAACACACCCTTACCATCAACTTCACCAAGAATACCTCGGCAAATACTTGGGACTATGGCGTCACAATTCCGAGCAGTGATCTTGCTGCCGGAATCGGTACAAATACCACTTTGGTTTCTGGAACCATGAGCTTCAATTCGGATGGTACGTTGACGACGGCTTCCCTTGCTCCCATCACGATCCCGGTTGCGGGTCTGAAGGACAGTGCGAATGATTTGTCTATTAACTGGAGCTTGAAAAACGCTGACGGTTCCGGCATGATCACTCAATTCGCCCAAAGTTCTGCTTATAACGATTTGACACAGGACGGCAGCGCCGCAGGTAAATTGACGGATGTTGGTCTCGGTGATAATGGTCAAATTATTGCCAAATTCAGCAATGGCCAGCAAAAGACGGTGGCGCAGCTTGCAATGGCGACTTTCCGAAATCAGAATTCACTGCAAGACATAGGTAACAACAATTTTGCAGCTACAGGCAATACGGCTCAACCTGATATTGGCCTTTCACAGACTGGCAATCGTGGCCAAATTGTAAGTGGGGCATTGGAAGGCTCTAATGTTGATATGGCAAAAGAGTTTACTAATTTGATCACCTTTCAACGCGGATATCAGGCCAGCTCTAAGGTGATTACCACGGCAGATAACATGTCTCAGGATCTTCTGAGCATTATTCGCTAGGTCCCACAGAAAAATCTGAGACGTTTGCCGCCGGGCACGAACCTTCTTGTTTCGAGGGCCTAAATCTGGCACTGCCAGGACTTAGGACCGGATTTGAATGAATGCTCGGGCAAACTATCGCCGTTTTCTTCGTCTTGCTGCTCCTGGCCGCCACTCTTTGGCTACTGCGTCGAAGAGGTCTAGCCAGTTTCAACACAGCCATCACGAAACGGCTTTCCAAACAAAAACTGATGCAGGTGGTGGAGCGTGTGCCCCTAACCGCGAACCATTCGCTCCATCTTGTCAAAATTCAGGACCGCGTCATTCTGATCGGAGTGTCGCCTTCCGGCTGTCATCAGATCGACAGCTTCGCCGCCCCTCTTTCGCCCATCTCGTTTCAGGAGGGGCAATGAAGCTCTTTCTCCTCGGTCTTTTCTGCCTTGTTTTTACCGTTTTTGCCCATGCCGCACCCGCTGCTGCTCCTTCAACGCTCAGCGGATTTGGCATCAATACCGCCGCGAACAGCCGCGGTCCCGCGCTTGGCGTTCCCATGCAGATTGCCCTTGGGCTTACACTGCTCACTTTACTGCCGGGAGCGATCATGTGCATTACCCCGTTCCTGCGCATTACGGTAGTGCTGCACTTCCTCCGTCAGGCGCTCGGCACGCAAACAGCACCTTCCAATCAGGTCCTGTTAGGGTTATCGCTTTTTCTGTCAATGCTGGTAGTGCAGCCGATGTTCTCGGAGATCTACACAAAAGCCTGGCAACCACTCGAAAAAAATGAAATCACAGTGGATCAGGCGATGGATCAAGGCTCGACACCGCTTCGTAAATTCCTGCTGCGGTTTGCTCGTGAGCGCGACATTCACCTATTTGTTGAAATTGCCAAAGAACCAGCGCCGCGTAATGAAAAAGACGTCAATCTGAAAGTGCTCATTCCGGCCTATATCCTGTCCGAGTTGAAAGCTGGTTTCCAGATTGGTGCTGTATTGTTCCTTCCGTTTCTGGTGATCGACATCGTTGTCGCATCCGTCACACTGTCCATCGGCATGATGCAACTTCCTCCGGCCATGGTCTCAGCGCCATTCAAGATTCTATTGTTTGTGCTGGTGGATGGCTGGAATCTGGTGATCGGATCGCTTATGAAGAGCTTCTTTTAATAGAACTACAGAATGAATCCGCAATTTGTTATTCACATCATCGGAGGAGCCTTGATGGCCGCGTTCTGGATTTGCGCGCCCTTACTCCTCATCTGTTTCGCACTAAGTATTGTTGTAAACCTGATTCAAATCGCCACGTCCATGCAGGACTCCGTATTCAGTACGGTTCCCCGCTTGGCGGTTTGCCTGGTTGGCTTTATATTTCTGATGCCCTGGATGCTGCACCGAGCTGCAGCCTACGCTACCTCGATTCTCGGCGACCTGACACAGTATGCACGCTGACCTAACACTGTCAGCGTCAACGCTCCTGGCCTTTGCTTTAGTGCTTTCGCGGATTTCAGGCGTTTTCGTCTATATACCGTTTCCGACTCAAGATGCTGGACCAGCGCCTGCCCGTGTTGCCATTGCGCTTGCCACCACGCTGGCGCTATTGCCGCGCTGGCCGGTTATTGACGCCAATAATTTGACGCTTGGCAAGATGGCGCTATGGATGGTCTCAGAACTAGCCCTTGGCACAGCGATGGGGCTAATGATCGCTTTCATCTCGGAATCGCTGACGTTCGGGGCGCAAGTTCTCAGCTTGCAGGCAGGCTACGGGTATGCCTCCGTGGTAGACCCGACCACGCAAGCCGATTCAAACGTGCTGCCCGTGGTTGCGCAACTCACCGCTGGGCTCTTGTTCTTTACCACCGGCCTTCATCGGTTCGTGATTAGCGCTTTTGCTGCGAGTTTGGACAGCTACCCGCCAGGCAACTTTACGGTAAGCCAGGATTTCGCCAAAACCGTCGTGCAACTCGGAGCTACTCTCTTTTCCACCGGCTTGCGGCTCGCGTTTCCGGTAATCGGGTTGCTGCTGATGACTGACATTTCTCTAGGCGTGCTGGGCCGCATTAATACGCAACTGCAAATGGGCGGCAACGCGTTTCCAGTCAAAATGCTCCTGACGCTTGTCATGTTGGCGGCGGTTGTCGCTGTTGCTCCGTCTCTTTACGAAGCGTACTCCTCGGAAGTGTTCCGTACAATTCGCGCCACGTTTGTTCACTAGCTCCTTATGTCATCTCACGGCGGCGATAAAACAGAAAAACCGACACCGCAGCGGGTCAGAAAGGCTCGCGAACAGGGCCAATTTCTTTCGGCGCGAGGCGTGGTCATGGCCATCGAGTTTATCGTTGCGCTGGTGCTCATCAGCAAACTGCTTCCGCAATGGACGGATCAGATGCGTTTGGTGGCGACAACGTATTTGCAACTCGGAATGACGCACGAGATGGCGGACGCGCAATGGCTCAAACTGCTCCATGATCTGGCAATCGGAAGCTTGCTTCCGGTCCTCTATTTTGGCGGTGCTCTGGTGCTGATTACCGGGGCAGCCCATCTCGGCATGACTCAGATGGGTTTCAGCATGCAAAAGGTGATGCCGCAGTTCAATCGCCTGAACCCAATGTCGCGGCTGAAAGATCTGCCCGGCCAGAACCTGAAATCAGTGATCGAAGCAGCGCTTTTGATTGCTGTCCTTGCGGTGGCGATCAACGCCGTTTATCAGGAGGATGCCGCCACGCTTCTGCGCCTTCCGTTTCAGGGCCTGCCCGTCGCCTCGCTGGAGATCGGCAACATGCTGGAGAGCTTGTTATGGAAAGCAGCCGGTGTCTTCATCCTGTTCGGATCTGTTGATCTGTTTCGTCAGTACCGGAAGCACATGTCGTCACTCAAGATGACAAAACAGGAGATCAAAGAAGAGAACAAGCGCAACGAGGGCGACCCGCACATTAAGGGCAAGATTCGCCGTATGCGCCGCGATCTGCTGCGCCGTCAAATGATCCGCGACGTTCCGAAAGCTACCGCCGTCATCGTCAATCCGACTCACTTTGCCGTTGCCATCCGTTACGATCTTGAAACCATGTCCAGCCCGGTCGTTGTGGCCAAGGGCAAAAACTGGCTGGCGCTTCGTATTCGTCAAGTCGCCGTGCAGCACGAAGTTCCAATTATTGAGAACCCGCCGCTTGCTCGCGCACTTTATAGTGCGATCGATGTGGGCCGTCCCATTCCACCTGAGTTTTATCGCGCCATGGCCGAAATTCTTGCTTACATCTACAAGATGATGGGTCACAAATTACCTGTCTGAGGCTCCTTAGCTAAATGTCAACGCAGCCACAAACCATTCCTATGCCAAACGCCGGTGGGGGCAAGTTCAGCTTGCCGAACGTCGGTCAGCTTGGAGTGCCGATAGCGGTGCTGGCCATTGTCGTTGCGCTCATTACGCCGCTGCCGTCTTTTATTCTCGACATCCTGATTGTGATTGACATCATGATGTCGGTGATCGTTCTGATGGTCGCCATGCACATCCTGAAGCCGGTGGACTTCAGCGTCTTTCCCACGACGCTGCTGCTTTTAACACTGTTCCGTTTGTCCTTAAACGTTAGTTCAGCGCGTCTTATTCTGCTGAATGGCAATGGCGGTACAGCCGCTGCCGGCAGCGTCATTGAAGCGTTCGGCAGCTTTGTGGTTGGCGGTAATTACGTCATTGGCGCGGTTATCTTTCTGGTCCTGATTGCGATTCAATATATAGTCATTAACCACGGCGCAGTTCGCATCTCGGAAGTGTCCGCCCGTTTTACCTTGGACGCGCTGCCCGGTAAGCAGATGTCCATTGACGCGGAGATGAACGCGGGCTTGACTGATGAAGCGGAAGCCCGCCGCCGCCGCAAGCAGGTTTCAGCCGAGGCGGAGTTTTACGGCGCGATGGATGGCGCTTCCCGTTTCACGCAGCGCGACGCCATTGCCAGTATCTTAATTACCGCTATTAACATTGTGGCCGGTTTCTTGATTGGCGTGCTGCAACACGGGATGGAACTGAAACGCGCTCTGCAAACCTATACCGTGCTTACCATCGGCGACGGCCTGGTCACAGTTGTTCCGGCTCTCATGATCTCGGTATCCGGCGGTCTCATTGTCACCCGTGCCACCTCTGAATCCCGCGTAAGTGAAGACTTTCAGAAACAGCTCTTTGGAAGACCTGAACCGCTGATGCTCGCGAGCGGCGTTCTGGTGGCGTTGGCCGCATTCCCCGGCATGCCCGCAATTCCATTCCTTCTGCTCGGCGGAGGATTAGGCACGACCGTCTGGAAAATGCGCAAAAAGGCCGATATCCCTGTCAAAAACGAAACACCTGCCGTGCTGCCTGCGGCGAAAGACAACCTTGAAACTCTGCTCAAGGTTGAACCGGTCGCGATTGAGGTTGGTCTCGGATTGGTGAATCTGGTTGCGGGTGGCGCTTCTTCGCCGCTACTCAAAAAGATTGCGGGCATTCGGCATCAGTTTGTCACAAACTTGGGCTACTTGCTGCCGCCGGTTCGAGTGACCGACAACGTTTCTCTTCGTTCGCGGGAATACGTCATTCTGCTAAAAGGCTCCGAAATCGGGCGTTATGAACTGCTGCCAGGAAGCGAACTCGCTCTTCCTACCACCAAGGCCGATAAGAGCTTCCCAGGGCAGCAGACGCGCGAACCGGCGTTTGGACTGCCAGCTCTTTGGATTCCGCTTGATCAAGTCGATGCGGCGCGCGCGGCAGGGCATACCCTAGTCGATCCGGTAAACGTCATCGGCACGCATTTTTCAGAGCTGGTTCGTCAACATGCGAGCGAGATGTTCTCCCGCCAGGACGCCAAGATGTTCTGTGACCGCGTAAGCCAGGATCATCCGAAGGTAGTCGAGGATTTGGTTCCCAAACTGCTCTCGCTGGCCGCCATACAAAGAGTTCTGCAGAATCTGCTACGCGAACGCGTATCGATCCGTGATGGCGTCTCCATTCTGGAAGCGCTGGGCGAAGCTGCGGCGACCACGAAAAATCCTGTGCTTTTAACAGAATTTATTCGACAGAGTTTGCGACGAACGGTGGTGAAGCCCTACTTGAATCAAAAGGGCGAATTACCTGCTTACATTATGGACAATTCCACCGAGCAGACCGTTGAATCCGCAGTGCAGCATAGCGAGGCAAACAGCTTGTGCATGCTCTCGCCGCAGATTGTGCGTGAAATCGTCACCCGTTTGGAACGGAAACTGGAGCGGCGTGAAGTGCCCGTCGTTGTCATTACCAGCGTGGGTGCCCGCTATTTCCTTCGCCAAATGGTCGAGTCCACGCTCAGCAATGTGTTCTTTGTCTCGCACAATGAAGTGCCATCCGGTATCAAAATCGTGTCACTAGGGGTCATCTAGAAATTTATGAGGCTTAAATCCTACTTCGCGGGATCAGTTCAGGACGCTATTGATAAAGCGCGCACGGAACTTGGCCCGGAAGCCATGCTTCTCAACTCCAAGAAGATTGCTCCTGAGCAGCGGCATTTGGGAGCTTATGAGGTCGTTTTCGGTATTACGGACGAGCCGCTGCTTCGTAAGCCAGCCGCAGTCTTGTCAACACTTGAAGAACCATCCATACAGTCCGCTCCATCAAAAGCGGCGCCACGGGGCAGAAAGAAGACTAAGCCATTTGTGGCGCCGTTAGCCGAAGCTGCTTCCGTAGCGTCGGTTGCTCCGGACATCGCAAAACCCATGGACGCGCCAGTCAGCTCGCAGCCAAATGCCGTTGCGGAAGAACTGGCTGAGCTTCGCAAGCAAATTGAAGGCGTTAAGCACTCGCTCTCGTCCGCTGTCCTTGCGCAAGGGCGCAATGCGGGACCGCGCACGTCATCGGAACTAACTGAGGTCCACTCGCAACTGATCGCATTTGATTTCTCAGAAGATCTCACGAATGAGTTGATAGCTGCTGCTGAAATGCGTGGAGCGTCTGGTTTTGAGTCGGTCCGGGATCTTCTTAATGGCTTTGATCAAAAAGGTTTAAGCAACCTGCAGCGCGCGTTGCTAGCTGAATTGCATGACCGTGTTGAGGTAGAGCCGGAGGTCGGTAGACCTGGCGGGGAACGCGGGGTCATGATGTTTGCCGGGCCTCCAGGTGCAGGCAAGACAACATCGATTGCCAAGCTGGCTGTCCGGCTTGGTTTACAGAAACGGATTCCCCTACACTTGCTCTCGCTCGACACGATGCGAGTCGGCGGCTCCGAACAGTTGGGAACGTATGCGCGCATTCTCGGGGTCGGTTTCGATGCGATTTACACTACAGCCGCATTGGGACAGGCGCTCGAAGAGCACGGCGCAAAGAAGCTAATACTGATTGATTCTCCTGGTTACGCACCGGCTGAGATGGACGAGGCCGCGCAAATCGCCCGGTTTCTTCAGCATTACCCAGAAATCGAGGTGCAGCTTGTTCTTCCAGCTTATCTTAATTTTTCTGCCTTAATGAAATTCTCGCAACGTTTTTCGTTGTTCGATCCAGAAAAGCTTCTGTTCACTCATCTCGACGAAGTCGATACAACCGGGCCCATTGTTGAGCACGCCCTCCGGTCCGCGCTTCCGATTTCTTTCTTAGCAAACGGTCAAAGCATAACGAGCGATCTGCACGATGCCACAAAATCCAAGCTGACCGAAGGTATTTTCAACGTTCGCGCCGCTCGGACGGCAGCATAGAAAATGACTACTCCCACTATGTACGCAGAAGCTACTGAAGTTCGATCATCACAAGAGCGCGAGAAGCTCATTCTGGAGCATCTGTCTCAGGTGAACTGGATCGCCTTGCGCATTCACGAGAAGCTGCCGCCCAACGTGCAGTTGGATGATTTGATTTCCGCCGGGATTGTTGGGCTGCTCGCGGCTGTTGATAATTACGATCCAAGCCATAACGCCTCGCTTCGGACCTATGCCGAATACAAAATTCGCGGGGCGATTCTTGACAGCATTCGCGGATTGGATGGTATTCCCACTCACCGGCGCAAGCATGTGAAGCAGGTGCAAGAAGCTATCAACATCACGGAACAGCGCCTGAAACGTACTCCCACCGAGGATGAGATTGCCGCCGAGTTGAAGATCAGCCTGGAAGAATATCAGCAGTGGATGGTCGATCTTCGGGCCGTGTCGCTGGGCAGTCTCGATGTTATCGAGAACAGCGAAGAAGTTGGTCTATTGAAATTTATCGCGGACGACTCGGAACTGTCGCCCGAACATCTGCTTCAGCAAGCGGAACTGGAGCGAGTCGTCGCACAAGGCATTGGCAAAATGCCGGAAAACGAGCGCACCGTGCTTAGCCTTTATTACAAGGAAGAGTTAAACCTTCGCGAAATTGCCTCTATCATGGGGCTTCACATCACGCGCATTTCCCAGCTGCGCGCTCAGGGCGTGCTGCGTTTGCGCAATTACGTTGAGCACAAATGGCCCAGCGCGCGCGGTATTTACTGACATCAGTTCAAAACAACGGAGACTTACTTGCTATGAATCAACAGTTTATTGTTCCCGCTCTGCTCATCCTTGCCCTGAGCTTTGTTGTGCTCACTGGATTTTGCGTGTATGGTTACCGCGCATTGAGGCAACAATTCGATCAACTCGTTTTTGATGGGGAGAAGGTAGCGTCGTTATCCGAAAATCTGATAGAAGCGGCTAAACAGTTCGACCGGTTCTGCTCTCATCTCCGTGAACTGGAGCGGCGCGAAAATGTTCAGCCTGATGCGCGCATGGCTCCAGCTTCTGCCAATCCGAATTCTCGCAGTCAGGTGATGCGCTTGCACCGGAGCGGGGAATCGATTTCCTCGATTGCCTCAGCCCTTGGGGTATCTCAAGGCGAAGTGAAGCTGATGGTCAAGGTTCAGGAGCTTCTCTCAGAAAACGGCAGCGGAGAACGTTCTCCCGATTTTCTCTAGTTGTAAACAAGAATTAGCGATAGGAATTTTAGAAGGAGAGGAAATCAAATGAGCATGCGTATCGAAAGCCAAACAGGCGCAAAGGTTACCAGCAATGTCCGCTCTGCTGAAGTTAGAGCGGCAGGACCGGAAAGCACAACTGGACATATGCTGGTCTCATCGCTGGGGACCGACAAGGTTAGTCTCTCAAACGCAAGCGGCTTGGCATCGTTGGCAAAGACCTTAATGCCGAAAGATAAACAGGCTAAGATTGCCGCTTTGACGTCACAGGTCCGTTCTGGCCAGTATCGCCCCGAAGCTTCTCAAGTCAGCCGCTCGTTAATTCAAGGACACTTGAACAATTAGGGCGTGGCGCCTTGGCTATGACGCCGAAGAAATTAGTTCAGCGCCTGGAATCTGCAGATGAAAAGTTGCGGCAGGTAAGGCAGCATCTGATCCGTTGCGAGCCGCTTGATCATCAAGTCGTCCCGCTCTTGCATCAGATTGCCGAGATTATTAAATCCGTGGCGAGCGAGCAGGAACTGGTTTCCGGCAGCGAATTGGCGGAACAGCTCTTAAAAGATATACATACACGCACCGAAAGAGCGAGGGTTCTGCTTGAGTCCGCCGCCATGCTGACCTGTCATTCAGCCCTTGCTAAACCGCTGATCGAGGGGTCATACACTCCCGACGGCAAACTTCCTTCCATAGAATTTGACGGACGATTGATCGTCCATGCGTAAATGAGGTAAATTTGTCATCTCTCTTCACTTCTCTTCAATCCGCCGGCAATTCGTTAACAGTTTTTGAGCAGGCGCTAGGTGTCCTGCAGAGTAATGTGACGAATGCGTCCACTCCCGGTTATGTGGACCGGCAGCCGAACCTGACCACCGACAGTTTGGGCAATGTCGCTACAGGCGTTACCACGAACTCCCGGAATCAATTTGCGGAACAGGCCGTCTGGCAGCAGAGCCAGCTTCTGGGCTTCGCCTCTCAGCAGGCGACAAATTTATCGTTCCTTCAATCGCAATTTGATATAACCGGCAAAAGCGGTATTCCGAAAGCCCTGACCGGCTTGTACGCCGCCTTTTCCAGTTGGAGCACCAACTCCGGCGATACCACTGCTCGCACGCAGGTGCTAAGCGCCGCCGGACAGGTGGCGCAAGCGTTCAACCAAGCTGCCGCAAACGTGCAGGCGGACGTGACGCAGGTGAATCAGCAGCTCTCCAGCACCGTTTCGCAAATCAACCAGATCACAGCTAAAATCGTTACCATCAACACTCAGATCCGAAACGGCGACAAGGATAATCCTGGTCTGCAGACTCAGCTTTACAATAACTTGGAGCAACTCTCGAATTTCGCCTCGATCAGCGTGCATAAGGAGCTGGACGGCACCGCGACGGTGCTCATGAATGAGCAATCGCCTCTCGTGATCGGGGTAACGCAAACCGCATTACAGGTTAGCTATTCTCCTTCGTCTTCCGGTTCTACCGCCATGCCTGATGCCCGGATTGTTAATTCCAGCAATCAGGATGTCACGATGTCAGCCGGAGCGGGCGGCCAGCTCGGCGGATTATTGCAAGTGCGCAACACAACCTTGCCCGCGCTCATCGGAGGCGCCACTCAGCAGGGCAGCTTGAATAAGTTGGCGCAGGGCATAGCCGACCGAGTGAACGCATTATTGGCGAGCGGCCAAACCAGTGCCGGGTCGGCTGGAAACCCTCTGTTCACCTATACTGCCGGTTCACCAACCGGAGTTGCCGGATCACTTGCCGTCACTGACATTGCCCCTTCAGACCTGGCTGCTGCTGAGCCGGGGCCGCCGGTAGTCGCCAATGGGACCGCCAGCAAATTGGCGGGATTGCAGAATCCGACCAATTCCTCGGATATGATTGGCGGCGTAAACTACACCGATTTCTATAGCATTATGGTCAGTGATTTGGGAACGCAAGCTGGCAATGCTTCACAAGCGAAAGACAGCCAGACCGATCTGCTCAGCCAGGCTGAAAATCTGAGATCGCAGATTTCCGGCATATCTTTGGACCAGCAAGCCACTCATTTATTGCAGTTTCAACAAGCCTATGCGGCTTCCTCAAAGCTGATTTCAGTGATCAACCAGATGACTGACGATCTCATGAGCATTCTAAGGTAAGGACCGGCATCAAGAATTATGTTCAGCGGTATTCGCGCGCAAGATAATTTGTTTCTTTCCGAACTCGGCCATATCGAGAACCGGATCAGCAAAATAAACCAGCAGGTGACATCAGGAGTTCGTGTGGCCCAAGCTGCCGACGATCCGTCGGCGGTAATGTCCATTCTGCAATTTCAAAGTCAGATCGACCGCCTGACGCAGGTGAATACGAATTTGCAGCGCGCGAATACCGACATCCTTACCGCGGATTCAGCGCTTGGGTCCGCCAGCACCATCCTGGACCGGCTAAACAGCCTTGCGACGCGAGGCATGAGCGATCAGTCAACGGCGGACAATCGCAAGGATTTAAGCCTGGAGGTAGAGTCGCTTGAGAATCAACTGGTCTCGATTGCCAATACCTCCATCGGCGACCGTTACATTTTCGGTGGTGACACTATCAATGTCCCACCTTACACCTTTGACCCGACAAAAACAAATGGTGCTGTCACTAATTTGACGAACTCGAATCCAACGTACCTGAGTGATGGCAATGGCTCCACTATTCTCAGCGGCATGACTGCTAAGGAGATCTTTGATTCTCCCTCCGGCAGTATTTTTAAGGCTGTGCATGATCTCAGCCAGGCATTGGCAGGCAACGACCAAGCGGGTATACAGACGGCCGTCGGTTCACTCAAGACTGCCGCCGCGCACCTTGGACAAGTAACTGTCTTCTATGGAAACGTCGAGAGCTGGATCACGCAGTCCAACGAGAACACCGCGAATCAGCTTTCAGCTTTACAGGAATCGTTGAGCAGTATTCAGGATGTGGATATGCCATCGGCTATCACCCAATTGACAGCAAATCAGACTGCGCTCCAGGTCTCGCTATCGGCTCATGCGAGCTTGTCTTCCAAAACCCTTTTTGACTATTTGGGGTAGGAAAAAACGAGGGTTCTCTTCGTTTGATCGAAGGATGGCCCTCCACTTGCGATATAAACAGCAGAGGATCTGCTGTTGGACACCGCGCGACAAGCTGGACGGATTTTGGAAGCCTGGAACCTAGTGGACCCCGGCTATTTTGAAGCTGAGCTGGAAAACGTCCTCACGCTCTGCGGGAAAGAAACGCCAAGCTCCGAACTGGAGAATGAACAACAAGCCGTCCTTGAAACTGTTGTGCGCCGTTTCCGCCAGGTATCTCAACACAATCAGAGGACAACCGCTCCCCAGCAATTCGAAGCAGGCTTCTTTCTCCTTCGCCATCTGCGCAGCCGCGCTGCCTAAATTCCTGTTAATCGGTCCTGTACGCAAATTCAGATACGAAATTTGCGCGCTTGCGCCAACTAGCTTTACATGATTCATCTGACTCGTCTGAACCAAGTCCCTATCGTGGTTAATTCAGACCTGATTCAGCATATCGAAGCAACTCCGGATACCGTGATTGCTCTTACTTCCGGCGAGAAAGTCCTTGTGCTTGAGTCAGCCGACGAAGTGATTGCGCGAGTGGTTCAGTTCCGCCGCTCCATTGTTGAGGGCGCACTTGCGCCGAGGAGTTAGACATGGCGCGCTCAAAGCAGTCATCCCGCAGGAAGCTGGACCTCGCTACCGTCGCCGGTTTGGCCATTGCCGTTCTCGGAATTGTTGGCGGGTTGCTGCTGGAAGGCGGTAAGCTCAGCGACATTACTCAACTCACGGCCGCGCTGATCGTTCTCGGCGGCACGGCAGGCGCCGTTATGGTAACTACGCCGACGCAGTTGTTGGTATCGGCTGTCAAAAATTTGCCGACCATCTTTTGGCATCCAGTCATTTCGGCTGATTCCGTTATTCAGCAAATGCAAGTATTCGCCGTCAAAGCTCGCAGGAGCGGGCTTGTCTCGCTCGACGCCGAAACCGATGATATCGAAGACCGGTTTCTTCGAAAAGCATTGATGCTGGTTGTCGATGGAACCGACCTCAAAGAGGTCCGCCGCATTATGGAAATAGAAATCGTAGCGGCCGAGCAGCATGGTGAAGCGGAAGCGAAGGTCTTTGAATCGGCCGGAGGATATGCTCCGACGATTGGCATTATCGGCGCGGTTCTCGGCTTGATTCAGGTCATGAAGCATCTGGAAGATCTGGAGGCGGTGGGCCACGGGATTGCGGTTGCGTTTGTGGCAACCGTTTATGGCGTGTCTCTAGCCAATCTGTTTTTCCTGCCAGCGGCTAACAAGCTGAAAGCGCGGCTCCAGCTTGCCACCCAAATGAAAGAACTTGCCTTGGAGGGCGTGATTGCCATTGCGGAAGGATTGAATCCTCGTCTGATTGAGAGCAAGTTGGAACCCTTCAAGCAAGCATTGGGCGAACCGGCGGTGAAACAACCACGCCAGCGTCGAGCACCGGCGCGCGCAGCGGCATAAGGGTCCCTATGATGCGAAGGCGTAAGCTTCACTCCTCCGAACACCATGATCGCTGGCTGGTTTCGTACGCCGATTTCATCACCTTGCTTTTCGCATTCTTTGTTGTCATGTTTGCCTCGAATCATACTGACAAGGGCCACGCCAGAGCGCTATCGGAATCTATCCAAAAGGCATTCAAAAATGGCGCCATGACGCCCAAGCTAGGGACTATGCTCGGCGGCGGCAAACTGGATGAAAAAAACGCTAAACCGGCGGCCCAAAGTACCGATAGTGCCGCTAAATCAAAGGAAGCCCTTGCCGCGGCGGAAAGATCTCTTCTTGAATTATCAGGCTCTTTGCAAACTTTAGAGTCAAACCTGAAATCCGAACTGGAGAACGGCGCTGTTCACTTGTCGCTTGAGCAGCGCGGCCTTATTATCAGTCTGGATGCAGCGGCTTTTTTCCCGCCGGGTGGTGATGCCATCAGCCCTTCCTCTTACCTGACTATTGGCAAAGTCGCGGATGTGCTGAAACGCCTTCCGAACGCCTTACGCCTGGAGGGGCACACGGATTCCCTGCCTATTAGCAACACGCGATTTCAGAATAACTGGGAACTCTCGGCGGCGCGCAGCATCGCCATGCTGCGCGTGCTGAATGAAAGATATGGAGTGGAGCGGCAGCGCATGGCAATCGTCGGTTACGCCGACACGGAAGCAGTGGACTCAAACGATACAGAGCAGGGACGTGGCCGTAATCGTCGTGTGGATATTGTGATTGTGAGCCGCTACGGTATGCAGTCTGAACCGGCGCAACAGGCCGCTGTGAATTCTTTAAAAAAACCCTGAAACTCGCGTGAGAATGCGCGAAATGATTTTTGTAGGCGGACAGTAACCGCAAGGAAATAAAAAAGGGAAAACCCAAGGAACAAACCATGATCTCGATTCGTACAAACGTTGACTC
>JBJMGL010000287.1:0-7356 GCA_045807985.1 Bryobacteraceae bacterium | reverse complement strand
TTCATGGCCAAAGCACAATCCTCCACACAGGAGGCAAGCGGACCTGGGCAGTCCAGGCTAAACGAAAGCGGAAGAAGACCGCGACGGCTCACGCGGCCATAGGTCGGCTTGAGGCCGACAATTCCGCAATACGAAGCCGGAACCCGAATGGACCCGCCGGTATCGCTCCCCGTACACATCGGCAAAAGATTACTGGCGACCAGTGCCGCCGACCCGCCGCTGGAGCCTCCGGCAATGCGCTGTGTATCGAGCGGATTCAGAACAAAACCGTAGTGCGGATTTTTTGAGGTAATGCCAAAGGCAAGCTCGTGCAGGTTGGTTTTGGCGACACAGATAGCGCCTGCCGTCCGCAGATTGTCAACAACGGTCGCATCGTAGGAGGGCACAAAGTCGTGAAAAATGAGTGAACCCGCCGTCGTGCGAACTCCTTGCGTATAGTAATTGTCTTTGTGCGCGATGGGAATGCCATGAAAGGGGCCACGGTCGATGCCGTCCGCGAGTTCCTTCTCACGCTCGGCGGCTGCCCGCATAGCGGCTTCCTCCATCAGCGTAATGATGCTGTGAAAAACATCGTATTCGTGGATATGGGCAAGCGTCTGCTCTATAAGTTGCGTACACGAAATCTTGCCTGTCCGAAGAAGACGGCCTATCTCGCTAACCGTCATGACTGGTCTTTGACCCTGGAATTGTGGGTTGGGGAAAGTAGATCACCGCCGGTTCCACATCAGCAGTGAGGCCAGCGGTTAACGGTTCGAATACCTGGCGAAGTGTCTCCAGGTTTTTGTTGATTTTGGCCTCCTGGATCTCGTTCTCATCCGTCATATTTACTTCGGCGCCGGGCCGCGCACCGCTTGAACAAAATTGGCTGGATTAACGTGCTTGGCAAAAGCGGAACGGATTTCGTCCGCGCTCATGTTGAAGTAACGTTCCGCCGCGCGATGCGGTTCGTCAAGCGGCAGACCTACGCGGGAACGCGCAATGATTCCACCAGCTAAGGCATCCTCGCTCGATTCGGCCAAGGGAATCTGGCGTAAGAGAAGCGCTTTTGCCTGCTGAAGTTCGGCCGGAGTCACATTATATTGGCGCATGGCAGCCAACTCTCCTTCCACCAGGGCGCGAGCTTTGCTGACGTTCTGAGGATCACAGCCGTAGTTGATGGAATAGTTTGCGCGAGTTTCACTGGCCTCCAGCGAGTCATCAATGTTGTAGACAAGTCCGGCATTCTGACGCAAATCGCGGTAGAGTCGCGTGGCATAGAAGCCGCCGCCGAGGACGTGATTTCCCAGTTGCAGCGCGTAATAATCAGGGCTGAAGCGATTCATTTCCAGTTCCTGTGAAAGCTCGACCGAATCCTGAACTTGGCTCGGATCAGGGACATTCACCGCGCTCGGCTTACTAGCCGGTACTGGAGGCAACACCACATTGGGTTTGGGGCCAGAAACCTTCCAACTGCCGAAGTTCTTTTCAACAACTCCGCGCGCCTCTTCCGGAGTAATATTTCCGATTACTACAATCGTCGTCAGGTCAGGCCGGAAAACTTTGGAGTAGTAGTCTGTTACATCCTCATATTTAAGCGATGACACGGTTTGCGGAGTTGTCTCGCGAAGCAACGGATCGCCAGAAGGAAGCAAAGCTTTTGTTAAAGCCCGATCCATTCGGTAAGCAGGGCTTTGCAACTGGCCCGCTGTTAACTCCACAGTTTGTTGCTGAACAATTTTGAAAGCATCCTCAGGAAGCGCAGGATGAAGCTCATTATCCGCGAGCAGTTCGACTCCACGCGCAAAATCACCCTTCAGCACCTTGAGACTAAAGTTAGCTCCAGCCGATTCGGAAGCTGCAATATCGTCCAGAGCCTTCTGGAAGGCAATTCGGTCTAGCGATTTCGTGCCGTAAGAGAACAATCCTTCGAGCACATCAGACACTCCATCTTTGCCCTTTGGTGTTTGCAGTTGAGTTTGCATCTTAATCGAGCCGAGCAGCGTCACGGTCGGGCTGGTGCTTTCCGGCTGCACAATCAGCCGCATGCCATTGGGAAGGGTCATATCCGCCGGATGCAATGTTTGCGGGGGAACTCGAAGTGACTTCACGGCAACTTCAGCCCACTCGGGCAAAGCAACCGGTTTAGTGGGAGTACTAACCGCCTTTTCGCTGCCTCCGAAACCTTTGGCCGCCGCCGCTTCTCCTGACTGAGTTGGCTTCAGCGTGGCAGTAATCGCACTCTGCTGCAGAAGGTAAGTTTTAGCTGCTCGATTGACATCCTCTACCGTCACGCGTTGGATGGCCACGACATTCTCTTGCGGCGACTCACGTCCCTCTGCCGCCAGTGCTTGTGACCACAGCGAAGCAAGGTTGGAAATGGAATTTCTGCCAAACTCCGCACTGGCGATCTCGCCTTTTTTAGCCGCTTCCACCAAATCCTCAGGCACGCCCTTTGCCGCGTAATCCGCTAGTATCTTCTTTACTTCCGCCGTAATAGAGGTAGGGTCCGCGCCCCCCGGAATAGCCGCCAGCGCAAAAGCGGCGCTAGCCTTCGGATAAGTTTCCAGCAAAGAGAAATCTGTCCCTAATGCCTTTCCTTCCGGCACGAGAGCGTAGAGATTCCCGCGCTGACTCGAAAGAACATCACTCAAAACACGAGCCGCCGCATAATCAGGACTGTCGGTGCCTGGAAAGCGGAACGACACAATCGAAAGCAGATACGGAAGATTGCTGTCGAGCGTGAACGACTCTGCTTTGACAGGACGCAGCTTAATTTCGGGACGCGGCGGAAGAGCGCGGCGCGGGATTGGCCCATAATACTCTTTCACTTTGGCAAGCGTTGCTGCCGGATCAACATCACCCGTAATCACCAGGATGGAATTGTTCGGGGCATACCACTGCTGGTAAAACTTCTTCAGCATCTCGCCCGTCGTTTTATCGAAGGATTCCTTTGTGCCAAGAGCATCCCTTTCGTAGGGAGTTCCTGCAAACAAATCCTGATTGAGCCGCGTGATGAACTTATAGATCGGATTGGACAAGTCCCGCGAAACTTCCTGCTCCATGGCGCCGCGCTCCTGTACCCATTGCTCCTGCGAGTTTTGCACGTCCGCCATGCAAGCGGCATCCACTCGCAGAGCAACATCTAAATCCTGGGCCGGGACAGTAACGAAATATTGCGTGATGTTCTGCTGCGTATCTGCATTCGTGTGCCCGCCCAATTGCGCGTAGATTGCCGCGATCTGATCGGCGGTCAGTCCCTTGCACCCGCGAAAAGCCATATGTTCCTGGGCATGAGCCATACCCGGAAAACCTTCCGGAGTCTCGTTTCCACCCACCAGGTAATTGTTTTCAACCGTCGCGACAGGAGCGAGCGGATCACGGATGATGACCACCCGCATACCGTTGTCGAGAGTTGCCCGTGTAACGTCCGCGTCCGGCGTTTGCGCCGGAAGCGAAGCGGCAACAGCAAAAAAGAGAAGAAAGCGTGCGATTACGCTTTTGGAAATTTGCATGACTTGCTACTTCAAGAGTAAGGCACGAGTTTAAGCAACCTGAGTAGTGAGATGGTCCTTATCCTACAGCTATCTCCACAGAGCTATGATGGTGCGCGTATGGCATCTGTCGCGGAAGTATCTGCCCCCGCTCCTCTAACGGCTTTACAGGAAGAAGAACAGCTATTCCAGGCTTCGGTCCGGCAGTTTGCCAGGGAACGCCTTCTGCCTCACGTGCGTGCCATGGATGAGGAAGGCAGATTCCGGGCGGATCTCCTGCGCGAGATGTTCGAACTTGGCCTAATGGGCATCGACACGCAAGAGCAATACGGGGGACAGGGCGGCACGTTTTTCCAGTCCATTCTTGCCATTGAAGAGCTAGCCAAAGTTGATCCTTCGGCTTCGGTGATCGTGGATGTGCAGAATACGCTCGTTAACAACGCTATCGAACGCTGGGGCAATACACGGCAAAAACAGCAATACCTCTCGCATCTCGCTACGGAAAGTGTAGGAGCCTATGCTCTCTCGGAGCCAGCGTCCGGTTCCGACGCATTCTCGCTAACAACACGCGCTGTTTCAGATGGTAAGGGCTATCGCCTCTCGGGCCGTAAGCTTTGGATTACAAACGCAGCCGAAGCCGGCATCTTTCTGATCTTCGCCACGGTCGATCCTGCAGCGGGGTACAAAGGGATCACCTGTTTTCTGATCGAGCGCGGAGCCAGCGGCTTTGCAGTAGGCAAGAAGGAAGATAAGCTGGGCATCCGCGCCTCCTCCACCTGTGAACTGATTTTGGATGACGTTCCCGCCGGTCCCGAACAGGTACTGGGTGAGGTCGGCAAAGGCTATAGAGTCGCTATTGAAACGTTAAACGAGGGCCGGATTGGAATTGCGGCCCAGACCATCGGTTTGGCACAGGGCGCACTCGACCACGCTCTCCGGTATGCGCGCGAACGGAAGCAGTTTGGTAAACGGATCGGTGATTTTCAGGGCGTGCAGTTCGACCTAGCCGAAATGGCGACGCGCATCGAAGCCGGTCGCCTGATGGTCTACAATGCTGCCCGTTTGCGCGATAGCCGGCAGCCGTTTGTCACTCAAGCGGCAATGGCCAAGTATTTCTGTTCGGTTGTGGCGGAAGAGGTGGCATCCCAAGCGGTTGAAATCTTTGGCGGCGTTGGGTTTTCAAAGGACTATCCCGTGGAAAAGCTGTACCGGGATGCCAAAATCGGGCGCATCTACGAGGGAACAAGCAATATGCAGCGTGTCACTATTGCGAAAGCTTTGCTGGACGGCAATCAGTAAAAAGTAACGGCAGGCGCTTCCGAATTCGTCACAATAGAGATAGAGCAGTTATGTTTCAACGATCTTACGCGCTTGCGCTTTGTTTGCTTGGTTCGGCGGTTTCTCTGAGCGCTGCCGATGTAAAGCCTGATCCAACTCCGGACCAAATCCAAAACATCGTTAAGAGCTTCACTCAGAAGGAAACGGAGTTTGCGGCAGCGCGGGAGAATTACACCTACCGGCAAACCAGCAAAATCGCGGAAGTAGACCCTCCCGGCGGAAGTTACGAAATTATGGAGGAGGTGAGCTTTGATAATCGGAATCGCCGGACGTCGCACGTTACGCATGCGCCTGTAGCTTCTTTACAAAACATCCAGATGACCCAGGAAGATGAGCAGGATATGCGCAACGTCATGCCATTCGTTATGACAAATGCCACGGCGGATGAGTATAACGTCAAGTACTTGCGCCGTGAAAAGGTCGATGAAATACCCTGCTATGTATTTTCTGTTCAGCCGAAAATGCTGACCAAAGACCGCAAGCGCTACTTCGATGGCGAGATCTGGGTGGATGACCAGGACTTGCAGATTGTCAAGACTTATGGCCGCTCCACAGGCCATTTGCGGAAAGGCGAAGATCAGCAGTTTCCAAGATTTGAAACCTACCGCGAGCAGATTGACGGTAAGTATTGGTTCCCGACCTACACCTATGGCGACGATACGTTGCACTTCAAAGACGGTCCGTCACAACGGATTAAAGTCACGATTAAATACGACCATTACAAGAGATTTGGGACCGAAACGACTATCAAATACGGTGAGGTGGGAAGCGGCGAGCAATCTACTCCGTCCACCACGCCGCCAGCCAGTTCGCAAAAGCCACCTAAGTAGTAGTATGTCCCTATGAGACCCGTTATACGGGCACATTACCTGGCCATCTGGCTGTGTTGCCTTTCCGTAGCAGGCGCAGACCTGCCAGTTACACACATCCGCAACTTCGACCGTGTGAATGACCGCATTTACCGGAGTGGTGAGCTGTCTACGGTCGGTCTGCAGGAACTTGGCCTCATCGGCATCAAACACGTCATTGACCTGCGAGAGAAAAGCGGAGCAACCGCGCTCGAAAAGGAAACGCTTGAAAAACTGGGCATCAAGTACACCAATATTCCGTTTGCCGCATTGTCAGCGCCGAGCGATGAACAAATCCAAAGCGTTTTAAAGCTGTTAACCGGTACTGACCCAAGCCCGATTCTTTTGCACTGCCGGCGCGGAAAGGACCGGACAGGAACAGTGATTGCCTGCTACCGTATTCAACATGACGGATGGGATAACCGGCGTGCGCTGGCCGAAGCTAAAGAGCATGGCATGAGCAGACTGGAGCGAGGTATGCAAGGATACATACTCCATTTCACCCCCGTGTCCCTTTCTGTTTTAGGCTCCCCGATCCATTAACAAGTCGCGGCAATCAGTCACACCGCAAAACGTACCACTTAGCCCGCGAAATTTGTAAATTGCTGCAAAGTATTGACACTTTTGTTGTCTGCCTCTATCCTGGACCGTATTGGTCCGATATCATGGAATCAACAAACGTTTTGCTGGTTTAACAGCAGCGCGATTAAGGGTTTTCACCGGGACCAGACGCCTTAAACTCTTGGCGGAGAAGCGTCTGGTCCCGGCCTAACACCAACCTGTCGGCTGGTGACCTTCATTATTGTAGGCTTGCCAGTTCGCAGTTTCAATGCTCCCGCCTTGTGTGGGGCTAGAAGGATGACGAATTGGCAACGAAGTGCATTAAACAGCGCCGGACTCGCCCCTCGCTGTCCGGCTCGCGATACTGGATGGCTGTAGGCACACTGGCTGCCTACTCGGCTGTGGGCAGCGGTAGAGCCGCGCTCGCTCAGGAAAAAAGCGGCATTAATCCTGCAAGTAAATCCGGCAATCAGATCCATTCGCTGCCGGTACGCCGTTTTGATATTCCGGCGGGTCCTCTCCGGGACGCGCTGCCTTTATTCGAGCAGATTACTCAACTTCATATAGACATTCCTGATCCTGCCGCCCTCGAAGTTCAAGCAGCGGGTGTTGCAGGCCTATATACCCCAGAAAATGCGCTGAAACGTTTGCTGGCCAATACGAGCCTTGCCTGCCACTTCAATAAAGACGGCGGCGTTCGGCTGCAATTTACCGCCGCTGCCGTTTCCGTGGACGTGACAGATGTTGCCCCCACGCTCCCCTCATCGTTGCCGAAATATCAAGCACCTCTTCTTGACCTTCCGCAAACGATCAATGTCGTGTCACAGAAAACCATGGAACAGCAGGCTAACACGACATTGCGGGACGCCCTCAGAAATGTAGCTGGCATTAGTCTCGCGGCTGGAGAAGGAGGAGCACAAGGCGACAATCTCACGATTCGCGGCTTTACCGCGCGCAGCGATTTATTTATAGATGGCATGCGCGACTTCGGCAGCTATTACCGCGATCCATTCAATACGCAAGAAGTTCAGGTGTTACAAGGGCCTTCTTCCGTGACGTTTGGCCGCGGCTCCACAGGCGGAGTTGTAAACCAGGCGAGCAAAACTCCGCAGCTCAATCAGTTCATCTCCGGCGATCTG
>JBJMGL010000286.1:0-5330 GCA_045807985.1 Bryobacteraceae bacterium | reverse complement strand
GTTTCTGTGCTGCTGCTGATTGCCGGAACTTGCCTTACCATTCCGAATCTCATCAACTCCTTCGCTTCCGTTGCTTACCGCTCGATTCAGGCGCTGTTCGGCGTGGAGGCGCTGCTTGCCTTGCGTGCGCTGCGTGCGTCGCTGGCCCGGACCTCCGTGCTTACCGCGGCTCTCGCCACTGCTGTCGCTATGACCGCGAGCGTCGGAATCATGGTGGGCAGCTTCCGCGAAACGGTGTGGTTATGGATGGATAATCAGCTCAAAGCCGATTTCTATTTACGGCCCGCAGGCTCCTCCAGCGCCGACCGTTATCCGACAATGAAAGCTGACATTGCCGACCGGATCGAACGTCTTGAGGGTGTCGCTTCGGTTGACCGTTTCCGCGGCTACCCGATCACTTACGAAGGGTTGCCCGCTACTCTCGCGGGCGGCGAAACCAGCCGCGTTCAAAATTCCGCCAGCACTCGCTTTCTTCCTGGTGAAGACCGTGACAAAATCCTTTCGGCTCTTCCCACCGGCGATTATGCCGTGGTGAGCGAGCCTTTTGCCAATAAGCACAACGTTCGTGCCGGAAGCACTCTCTCGCTCCCGCTCGCGGGCACTACACGCCGTTTCAAAGTGCTCGGCATTTACTACGACTATTCGGCTGAACGCGGCTATATCGTTCTTGACAGGCGCACATTGCTGAGATACTTACCGGACCCTGCGGTGTCGAACATGGCAGTCTATCTCAAAGCTGGCGCTAATGCGGAAAACGTTCGTCGCGAAATGGATCGGGTGATTAGCGGACACTCTGTTCTGGTGTTCTCAAACAGCAGTCTGCGCCGCGGCGCCATTCAGGTGTTTGATCGCACTTTCCGTATTACCTACGCGCTGGAAGCTGTTGCCGTCTTTGTCGCTGTGATGGGTATTGCCGGAGCGCTTCTAGCCATGGTCATCGATCGGCGCCGCGAGTTTGCGTTATTGCGTTTTCTAGGCGCAGCTCAGGGGCAAGTCCGCAAGATCATTTTCTGTGAAGCCGGATTGCTCGGACTGCTCGCCAATATTGTTGGCCTCTTTCTTGGAACCGTGCTTTCGCTGATTCTTATTTTTGTGATTAATAAACAGTCCTTCGGGTGGACGATTCAGTTTCACTGGCCCATCGCGCTGCTGCTGATCGCGCTGTCTGGTATCTACCTTGCTACGATTCTGGCAAGCCTCTACCCTGCCCGTACCGCAACACAGATGAACCCCATTGAGGTGATCCATGAGGATTGACGCACTGGCCGCGCTTTTTTTCGTTGGCTTTACCCTTTCCGCTCAACAGTGGCAGCCTGCATTACCCGGATATCAATACCAATTTCCCCGCGACCATTTTGACCATCCCGACTATCAGACCGAATGGTGGTATTACACGGGAAATTTGCGCGCGCCCGACGGCCATCGCTTCGGCTTTGAACTGACATTTTTTCGCCAGGCTTCGAAGGTCGATAGTGCTTCAGCGATCTCGCCGGTTTGGGGCACCGGTCAGATCTACCTGGCGCACCTTGCGCTGAGCGACATTGACGGTCATGAGTTCTACCATACGCGGCGGCTCAACCGCGCTGGTCCCGGGTTAGCCGGCGGAAGCCTGCATGACAGCCGCTATTGGAACGGCAACTGGCAAGTCCGCTGGCTTGATGTGGAGAGCGGCCATCAGGCGCTGGAAGCCGTCTGCGACCGCTTTCGCCTGCAACTCGATCTCACGCCCGAAAAAGCGCCTGTTATTCATGGACGCGAGGGCGTTAGCCGCAAGGGTCCGCTGCCTGGTGAGGCATCACACTACCTTTCCTTCACACGCTTGCGAGCAAAGGGCGATCTCCAATGGAAAAATACGACGTACTCACTCACCGGTCTCGCCTGGATGGACCACGAATTTTTCACCGAACCCGCCGATGATGCGCTACTTGGCTGGGATTGGTTTGCGATTCAGCTTAACAACCGTCAGGAGTTGATGCTTTACCGTATCCGCCGCAATTCAGGCGAAAAGGATCATTTTTCATCCGGCACATTCGTTGATGAGAAAGGGAAATCTTATTTTTTAAGCGCGGCGGATTTTTCACTGATTCCCGGCGAACTGTGGCGCAGCCCTGATTCCGGGTATCAATATCCAGTCAGTTGGCGCATCTCCGTTCCGTGCCTTCAACTCGAACTTTCGCAACAAACAGATTTAAAAAACCAGGAACTTTTCAGCAAAGACTCCGTGTCGCCCAGCTATTGGGAAGGCGCGGTCACCTACAACGGTCAAATGCGCGGGCAACCCGTCTCCGGTGTCGGCTATCTCGAAATGACCGGCTATGCCGGCGTAGTGCGCTTAGGCGGCAAGTAACTACACTGCGGGAATTCACGACGGTACCGCAGCCACAAGCTCGAAAACTTTGGCCTTAAGCTCCTGAATTCGAACCGGCTTGGATAGGTAGCCGTTCATCCCCGCTTCCAGGCACTTCTCTCCGTCACCCTGCATGGCATTAGCCGTGAGCGCGAGGATCGGGATAGATCCGCCGTGCCGCGCTTCCCAGGCACGAATCGCTGCTGTTGCTTCCAGCCCGTCCATCTCGGGCATTTGCACATCCATCAAGATGATGTCAAAGTCCAGTGCCTGCCGGGCTTCGAATGCTTCCCTTCCGTTATGAGCGACTGAAACCGCGTATTCCTCTTTCTCCAAAAGCCGCGTGACCAAAACTTGGTTTACCCGGTGGTCCTCGGCTACGAGGATTGATAATCCTGTGTTCTTCCCGCGCAATAGAATGACATTTGCTGCAGGTGTTTGTTCCCGAGTGGTACTTCATTCGGCAGCAGGACGGTACGTCCAGTCAAGCCGGTTTTGACGGCGTTTAAGGACGACTTAGCTTTGCCTTCGGAGGTTTGGGGGTCGTGCTAAACAGAGCATTGGCGGCGAGACGGCGCTCGCTCGACAGGGCAGAAGAAGCAAGGGCGGATATGGGAGTTTTGGGAAGCGAACACGGTAGCACGGGAAGGCGGACTCCGGACTGGGAAAACAGTGGTGAGCAGCAGTGGGCAAAGGAGATTACAATATTTGCAAAATTTGTGAACGGCCCCTGGCCCGAGCCGATGGAGAGCACCGCACAGGAGGACTTTCACTTGTCACCAGCAACGGGAGGCTTGCCGTGACCAGCACGTTTGAGAATGCGCTTGGCTTCTTCCAGCAGCGAGGTTTAAAGGCGCAGAGCTACATTACTCTTTCTCATACTCGACTCCTCTGATTTTCCGTAAAATTTCGCTGGGACTTTCGATTGTAAAAGTCTACTGCAGTATCGTCATGAGATGAGAGAGGAATCGGAAGTGCTTGCGGCAGAGCGCGAGTTTTTTCTATCATTGACGAGTTCGAATGTGCCGGCGCTCCATCGTCTTTTAACTGATGATTTCAGCTTGGTTGCACTGAACGGGGCTATTCTTGACCGCTCCTCATTACTGGCGGCTCTGAAATCAGGTCAACTCAAGTTTGAGGTGATTCAGCCCGTGGAGTCCGCCGTGCGGCTTTATCAGTCTACTGCCGTGGTCACAGGCCGGACTGAGATGAGTGGACGGATGGGAGAAACACCGTTCAACTTTAGAAGCCGTTACACGCATGTCTATGTTGAGCAAGGCGGCAAGTGGCAATTAGCGGCAGCGCAAGGCACGCCAATCCCAGCGGAGTAAGCCTTCACAAGATATGAAAATTGAAAAGCTGGAAACAGTGCGCATTTTAGAGTTTCCGCAACTGGTATGGGTGCAGATCCATACCGATGAAGGCTTGGTAGGGCTCGGCGAAACGTTTTTCAATGCAACGTCCGTGGAAACGTATTTGCACGATGAGGTCGCGCCACGGCTCCTGGGCCAAGATCCTTTGCGGATTGATGCTATAGCGCGTGATTTGACGACGTATGTCGGCTTTCGCTCCACGGGTGTCGAGATGCGAGCGGCCTCGGCGGTTGATATTGCACTTTGGGATCTTTTCGGCAAGTCCGTGGGTAAGCCGATTGTCCAAATGCTCGGCGGATGGACGCGAGACCGCATTCGCACTTATAACACGTGCGCCGGTTCCTCCTATATGCGAAAGGCGCATACGCAGGCGAGCGCGAATTGGGGTATTGCCGAGACCTCCTCAGGCACGAGTATCACGGGCTTCGACGATCTCAACGATTTTTTAACGCGGGCTGACGAGCTGGCGGAATCGCTTTTAGCGGAAGGCATCACAGCTATGAAGATCTGGCCTTTTGACCTTGCGGCGGAAAAAACAGCAGGCCAGTATATCTCGAATGAGGATCTCCAGAGCGCATTAGAGCCGTTTGAGAAGATCCGAAAGCGCGTAGGCGGGCGGATGGACATCATGGTTGAGTTTCATTCGCTTTGGCAACTGACGCCGGCAATCCAGATTGCCAAGGCTCTCGCGCCGTTTGGAACTTTCTGGCACGAAGACCCGATCAAGATGAACAGTCTTCAAAGCTTAAAGCGATATGCGGCGGCTTCGCCAGCGCCTGTCTGCGCTTCGGAAACGCTGGGCAGCCGGTGGGCGTTTCGTGATCTGCTCGAAACAGATGCCGCAGGCGTCGTTATGTTCGACCTGGGCTGGTGCGGCGGTCTTTCCGAAGGGCGAAAGATTGCATCCATGGCAGAGGCATGGCATTTGCCTGCCGCGCCGCATGATTGCACCGGGCCGGTAGTGTTTGCGGCTTCCACGCATTTGTCGCTGAATGCTCCGAATGCGCTGGTGCAGGAGTCGGTACGGGCGTTTTATAAGGGCTGGTATCCGGAGGTGGTGACCGCCGTTCCGCCTGTTAGTGACGGATTCGTGACGGTACCGGCAGGTCCGGGTCTTGGTTGCGAACTACTGCCCGATCTTGACCGGCGCTTCACCGTGTCTCGCCGGATGACTTGAGCATGGCGAAGCTGAACAGCGTATCACCCACGCCCACAGTCAAATATTGCGTGCCGTCCAATTCATAGGTCATGGGACCGTTGCTGACGGCGCTTCCCAGGTTGGCGTGCCATAGCGGTTCTCCGGTTTTAGCATTCAGCGCTACCAAGTTATTGCCTGGATCGCCGGTGAAGACCAGATTGCCTGCCGTGCTTAAAACGCCGGAACGGACACCGGAGCCTTCCCATTTGTGGCTCCAGCAGATCTTGCCTGTTTTATAGTCCACAGCCTGGAGCATGGATTCGGCCCAGCCTCCCCGGTCGTTTCCGCCCCAGCCTTCGGGCTTTTCCTCGTTGTCGAAGATGTAATACATGCTGTAGGCTCGCGTGGCGTTCACGTAGAACAATCCCGTATCCGGGCTAAAGCTCGGAGGCGGCCAGTTCACAGCACCCCC
>JBJMGL010000285.1:0-1888 GCA_045807985.1 Bryobacteraceae bacterium | reverse complement strand
GGGGTGAAGATCCGGTCCCCGGCGGTTATGCCTCTCTGCCAAAAGAGCGGATTATTCACGTCCACGCGAAGGATTGCCACATGGAAGGCAGCAGGCCCATTTGGGGTCCTCTGGGCACACGGAGCATCCGTTGGAAAGAGCAGATTTCAGCGCTGCTCGCAGATAATTACAAGGGTTACATCAGCCTGGAGACACACTGGCCGGGCCCGGACGGCAATAAACTGGAAGCGAGCCGCATCTGTGGTTGGAACCTGCGTGGGCTGGCCGCCGCTTAAATGCCGCCTACTTCTTCTCTTTGCATGCGGGCTATCTTGGGCGAAACAGGCTCGTCTCCGAGATGCCGTCCTGGAATTAAGTAGTTGAGAACATAGTCGCGTACAGCATCAGCTAAATGCGTCATAGGCCGTTCGTAACCAAAAGCGCGGAGTTTACGGATATCGGCGCAGGTAAAGTACTGGTATTTGTCCTGCAGCGCCTCCGGCATTTCAATGAAGTTAAGCTTGGCAGGCTGTCCCAGCGAATTGAAAATAGCATGGACAAGAGACAGCCAAGTGTTGGCCTCGCCGGAACCGACATTGAATAGCCCGCCGCCTTCCACATGCTCGGCCAGATACAGGGTCGCATCCACGGCATCCTTCACGTAGAGAAAGTCGCGGCGCTGTTCGCCGTCGCGGAACTCCGCGCGATAGCTTTTAAAGAGGGACACGCGCGCCGTTTCCAGGATCTGGTAGTAAGCTTTGTGCACTACGCTCCGCATGTCGCCCTTGTGATATTCATTGGGTCCGAAAATGTTGAAGTACTTGATACCGGTAATGAGCGGTAGGATATCAGCCCGTTCGGCCCAGCAATCAAACAGGTGCTTGGAATAGCCGTACATGTTCAGCGGCCGCAACGTTTCGAGCGGAATCGATTCGGATACCTGATTTTCCAGACAGCCATAGGTAGCGGCGGAGGAGGCATAGACAAAGCGCCGGTCACCCGCTAAAGCAAATTGGGCCAGCGCTTTGCTGTATTCAAAATTGTTTCGGACCAGGTAGGCGGCGTCTGTTTCTGTCGTGGAGGAACAAGCGCCCAGATGGAAGATGGTTTGGATGTCTTCAAACTGATGTCCGTGGACGTCCAGGCGCATGAGCAGGTCATCGCCTTCGATGTAATCGGCAAACTGCAAAGGAACGAGATTTTTCCATTTCGCATCCTCTCCCAGAAGATCGGCAACGAGGATATTTCTGAGACCGCGCCGGTTTAATTCCCAGATGAGCGCACTTCCGATAAAGCCGGCACCCCCTGTTACGAGGATTCTGCCTTTTGACAGGTCAGCCATTTCGCCGTGCTCCACTAACGATCAGCATGGGCACTTTAACCCGATGACGAACGCCATTAATGGTAGTGCCGAAAAGAAGGTCTTTGAGACCGCGATGCCCATGCGAGGCCATGATCAGTAGATCAGGCTGAACACTATCGACGGCGGCACTGATCTCATGCGCCGGACTCTTCCCATGACGGACTAGAGTATGGACGCTTACATTCTGGTTGCGAAGAGAATCAGCAACGTTCTGAAGGTAATCCAATCCTTCGGCGATTTCGGCTGTCGAGGAAAGCGAGCCAAATAATTGACTGGTCACTCCTTCTTCGACGTGTAAAAGGACGATTTTTGCATCATGCATTCTTGCAAGAGCCAGCGCATTTCCAAGAGCTTCCCGGTCCGATTCACTATGATCAAGCGGCACGAGGATCGTTGAATAGGTGCGCGAAGGAAAAATAGGGGCTGATTGCTCCTGCAAGGTCACAGCGACATGTTTGCCCACCCCCTCCGCCTGATAGAACCAAGGCCAGGCCGTAATGGTTGCTAGAAGGGTTGTAAAACCAACAGCAACTACAAAGGTCCCCC